>JAFACO010000569.1 GCA_023425485.1 Bacillota bacterium | reverse complement strand
GAGGCATACCTGGGACTGTATTATCGTCTGGATTTAACCAAAGGTAGTAATATGGAAGAATTCGAAAATAGAGTGATTCAGTTACTAGGTAAAGAAATACCTGATTTTGAATATTCAGTGAATTGGGCAACAAATTATGCTGTAATGAAATATGGTGCAGGTATAACAGCAAGTATCATTATGGGTATTTTAACGGTATTCTCAAGCTTATTAATTATAATATCCTTGATTATTGTTCACTTTAATATTAGTAATTCCATAGAAATGAATATAAAGAGTATAGGAATGTTAAAAGCTTCCGGGTATACCAGTTCTCAAATGACGCTAGCAACTATACTAGAATTTATGATTATTAGTATATTCGCAGTTATTGCAGGTCTAATCTGTGCCATCAGCGCTTCTAATGTAGTTGGTAATATCTTATCCTCCTCCATTGGTTTGTTGTGGGAGATGAATTTTGATGTTAAAAGTGCATTTATTAGTATTCTTGTTATTGTTTTTCTAGTTCTTTTAGCGGTGCTTCTTTGCTCATTAAAATTCAAACGGATTACCCCCCTGGACGCATTGCGTAACGGTATAAATTCTCATAATTTTAAAAAAAATCGAATTCAGCTGGCTAAAATAGCTTTACCTCTTAATGCTGCCATTGGAATGAAAAGCATCTTTTTTCATAAAAAGAAAAACTATGTTATTTGTTTTATCATTATTATACTATCTTTTTGTGCAAACGAAGCAATGAGTGTTTATCAGAACTTTGCACTAAAACCGGATAAACTGGTTGCTATTGCAGGTGTGGAACAACCCGATATCCTAATTAAAATGAAGGATAATGAAAGCAGTAATTATGCAGATACTTTTGAAAGTACGAAACAGAAAGTATTAGCGAATAAGGGTGTACAATATGTAATTGAATGTAATTCTGTCAATATGATATGTAAGGCAAACGACAAAGAAGTATCTATTAACTTAGATGTCTATGATCAAACCGATAAGTTAAGAACGGATAATGTTGTGCGCGGAAGAAGACCTAATTATGATAATGAAATTATGCTAACCTCAATTATGGCAGAACATCTGGACGTATCAATTGGAGATGTTGTCTATTTAGAATTGAATGGAGAAAGTATTGATTACCTGTTGGTTGGTGAAAGTCAAGGGTTAAATCAGCTAGGAAGAAAAGGCATGATAGCAAATGAGGGATTAACACGGATTAATCCGGATAGCAGACCCTTTGGATTATATATTTATGCAATTGATAATTTCAATTTAAACGATCTATTACAGGATTTAAAAGTTTCATTAATTGAGGAACAAGTTGATATCGCTAATTATGTTAATTATATTGAAACCTCCTTAGGTTCCATTGCAACTGCTATGAAGTTATTATGTGGAGTAATGATTGCAGTTGTGGTATTGACAATTGCTTTAATATTAGTATTACTAATTAAAATTCAATTGGTAAGGGATCAGAAACAATTAGGAATTTATAAGGCTTTAGGATATACTACTGGGCAATTGATGCTTCAAACTATAATGGGTTATATTCCGATTGTTTTCATTGGTAGTATTGTGGGGAGTATCCTGGCATGGTTTGGTGTCGAACCATCCTTTATCCTATGTCTTTCGGCCTTTGGTATTGAGAAAAGCGGTATGGATGTAAGTTTTGTAGCAATGATTGGCGTGGTAATTACTATCGTACTGTGGGCAACACTGATAGCAGGGTTATGTTCGATTAGAATAAAAAAGATAGTACCCTGGAAGATGATGCAGGAAGTATAAAAGGTAATAAAATAGTTCTGCATGTAAGATTATGTTCGATAGAGTTAGTAGTTCATTACAAAATATAATTGCGTAAACAAGCATGAAAATGTTTCCTGAAAATGGAAAACTTCATGCTTGTTTGCGTAAATAATATTAGTATGCTAAGATGAAATAAATCTTAGATAATCATTTCCAGGGAGGTTATTGCATGACGTATAAAATCGCAACTTTGAACGAAATTGATAAATTAATAGAACTAAGGAAAAAGCAATTAAGTGATGAAGGAAGTTCTCCCAATGAAGATATTACGGAGGAATTACATAAGTTCTTTGAAAAGAAAATGAACGATGGTAGAATGGAGCTTCAGAAATGGGACGTCCTGTTTATTTAAAATATGGATTTGAAGAAAAGAATATTTGGTTGGATTTACATATCTAATTACTAGGGGGAAGCGTATGATTTTGTATTTCACAGGTACAGGTAATAGTAGATATCTTGCACAAAAGCTTGCTAATCGGTTAGGGGATACCTTGGTTTCTATTAATTTGCTACTAAAGGAAAGGAAACAGGAAGAGCTTGTTTCAGAGCAATACCCCTTTGTCTTTGTTTGCCCTACCTATGCTTATCGATTACCAAGAGTTGTTGAGGAATTCCTTTGCAAAACTACCTTTAAGGGGAATAAGAAAGCATATTTTATAATGACCTGCGGTGATGATGCAGGAGCATCACAAGAGTATATAGAACCACTATGTAAAAAGAATGACCTTGCATATCAGGGGGTGGTTGAAGTAGTAATGCCTGAAAATTATTTGGTCATGTATCCTGTCACAGATAAGAAAACCGCCCATGAACTATTAGTGAAGTCCGATATGTTTCTGGATAAAATAATACAGGAGATAAAAGCGCAGGAGAAATTTACCAAAATCAAATCAATTACGTTAATTGATAGATTAAAGAGCGGTATTATGAATGCGGCATTTTATAAATTCGTTGTTGGAGCAAAAGGGTTCTATTTTACTAATAATTGTATTAGTTGTGAGCAATGTAGTCGGTTATGCCCCTTAAATAATATTTCGATGATAGAGGGAAAACCTTACTG
>JAFACO010000555.1 GCA_023425485.1 Bacillota bacterium | reverse complement strand
CATTCTTTCCATCCTTGCGAAAGCATAGAGAGTTATCTTTTCTACTTAACTCCCCCATGGAAGTAATATATCTCGTGCTTCCCATTTGCACCCTCCTTAGATAAAACAATATTCATAATAAGCGCATTTTTTACACTTTGGTAATTTATTCACTTCAGGTACATCCTTTTGCTGCAATAACTCCTCAATATCACCAATTACCTGATTAAGCTCTATAATCTTTTTCTCATCAAGTTCTACATAAATTATACTTTTACTTTTATTTTTTTCTATAAATTCCAGCTTACCTTTTTTATCAATTCCTTTATCTTTTAATATTTTCAGGTAAAGTAGTATTTGCCAAGTTGCAGCATTTATATCTGCATCAGATTTTTTAATTTCGGTTAAATATTCACCTGACAGTTTATCTATCTTTATATTTTCAATGCTGATTTCCGTATCTTTATACATCTCTTGTCTTACTTCATGAAGTGCTTTCCCTATTTTAACCTCTTCACTATTGTCCTCTAAATTCACACGATTACCATGAAGCCAGCATTGCCTTTTACAATGAAAATAATAGTTTATCAGCGTTCCATTTACTTTCATATATGTATGTATTGCATAATACATCCGTTTGCAGTAGTATTATGGCCACAAACAAGATGAAACGACAAATCGCTTCACTTGTCATGTATAAAAAGGTTGGACGAATGTTTTGTGGCTTCCTTTCTTATCTAATATTTTCATTCAACCATAAGCTCTTGCGTTTATTAGTAATAGTAGTAGTCCTTTATACTAGACGAATATATCTCCATCAAATAATTTTCTTACAAATCGCCCATCTACAAAGTACTTTTCACAATCAGTAATATAGTATAAATCTCCAATGTGCTTTTCATAAGGAAAGTCTTTCTTCCGGGTTTTATAAATAAAGTGATTTAAAAGAATGGATGCTTCTTGGAGCTTTATTTTCCTTTCTGCATAGTCCATATCATTATCTCCTAGTAGTTTCACATAATTATCCCAGACTTTCTCTCCCTTCAGTACCTCTGTATCACTAATCTGAATATCTCTACTTAAGAAAACACTATATTGGTACTGCTCATCAATTAAATTCATTCTGTTTTCTATTTCTTTAAATTGAAGTGTGTTAATATCACTCTTTAGAAAATCGTCAAATCCACCTGAACTGTCGGTATGCGTTGCCAAATAGGAAAGGATTTTATCATAATAGACAGTAAACTCTTTATTTACAAGAATGTCTCTGATCTCCTGATTCATTAATGTATATTTCAGCTCTTTCCTGACATCCATTTTATATAGGGCTGCAGCTGAATTTAAGTTAAAGAAATATGCCTCTCCTACTTCTCCCTCTTTACTAAAATGCCGATTAATTCTCCCTATAAACTGTTCCTCTGAATCCAGTAACGAGATGTCCTTATAACCAATGTTAGCATCTAAATCTACTCCTGCTTCTATTACTTGAGTGGATACAAGTATTATGTTTTTACGTTTTTTAAAGGTTTGTACAATCTGTTTTCTTTCATATGCAGAGCTCTCACCAGTTAACAGCAGTATTTCCTTATTCTTAATATCCATCGTGATTAACTTTTCATATGCTTCATCTGCACTACTTCTATAAATAAATTCCATAAGTATATTAATATTTTCCTTTTGAGCCTTGCTTGCCGTATGTTGTAGTACTTGCTCCATAATATCATCTGTGGCATCCAACAAATGAAAGTCCAGCTTCACCCTGTTCTTAAATATATAATTTTGAAAATACTTCTCCTTCCGTGGAATTAAGTTTACTGCATTAATAGGTATACCAGATAACTTACTTAAATTCGGTAGTGTGGCAGACATAATAATAACTTTAATATTTAGTAAGCTCGCATAATGACCTAAAAATGTGATTATTTCTTTCCAGATGCTATTCTTGTAGCTTTGAATTTCATCAAAGATGATAACACTATTAGCTATTTGAGATAGCGGAAATAAATCCTCCTTATTCGTACCAAACAAAAAACGAAACATACTGACATGGGTTGTTAATATGATTGGATAATGCAAAAATTGTCTATCTAATAGAGATTTACTATAATCAATATGGTCTTCATTAACGACATCCGAATTTTCCGTAAGATTTCTAATCTTAGAACTTGTTTTTATTGGGACCAACGAATTGATAACCGCAATATTATTTAAGTGACGGCTTCCGTTAAATATCTTTTCAAAAGTCTCCATATTCTGTTCAATAAGCGTATTGAAAGGATATACATAAAATACCTTATTGATATGCGTATCTTCTTCTACCATTTTAAATGCCAGATTTAAACTCACCAAGCTCTTCCCTGCACCGGTAGGTGCTTCTAAATAAAAAATCTTTTTGTCTCTATGGTTTAAAAAACTTCTTTCTGCATCTAGAAATAATTCATTTCTTAAAACATTAATATCCTTGATGTCTATGAAGGTTTTCTTCTCTTTATTATATTCCTTTGCTTCATAGGAACGAATATTCTGATAGGTCTTTGATGCCTTTAATGATTGATAAAACTCCTCTACGTCATTAATCTCACCGAGTTCATTTACTTCCTTTTGGTTCTTAAATTCTGTTGTAGCATAATAATCACTTGCTAAAAGCAGTGATGAGAGTAGCCTTTCATAAACAAAGACATCTATAATGAATTCAGTATTTAAAATGCTCAAGTCATTCATTCTTTGACTAACCAGTTTTAGTATACTTTCAAACCTTCCGAGTGGATTTTTCCCGAGGATTTCTTTTTTGTACTGAAAAGCAAATAGCATATTCTGCTCTGTGTACAAACGTCTTCCTTCCCCATCTGGCTCTATTAGTTTCTTTTTAAAATCATCAAAGCTATCTAAATCTCCATGATGTTTTGAGATTACGTAAGCGTTAAGAAATAAGAAAACACAAAGTTGTTTTCTCTCCTCATCATTTTCAATTGTTAATATTTTGTGAAAAAATTCGTTTATGTATAGAATTGCTGAAAGCATAGAATGGTTACTATAATTACAATCTATATTATGAAGGTCTCTATATTTATTGTTTTTCATTTTTGAGAACTGAAAATTACAATTTATTTTTCCTAAATCATGAAAATATATGGTGTGATAAAACATAACCCTATAAAGCTGTTTTCCTTCTATTCCCAAACCATGTACAAATCTATCCTCAAAACTAGCAAGTACATTATCCAGCCGTTTTCTTTCTATGATCAAGTTTAAGTATTTTATACTTAGGTCACTATGTTCACGTAAAGTCTCCTTCCTTTGAGCTTCGTCGATATGAGCATATATAATGTCCGGATCTACCAAAAACTCTTTTAAATCTATTGCTTTGATATTATCAAAATAGCTCATTTAACCTCCTTTGTGGGATATACCAGAAAGAGAAAATGTCCTATCAATAATTTTCCATTCACCACAACCGTTAAATGATAAAACTTGATAGGACACAGTCCTTATAATTTAATAAAATTGTATTATCTTTTCGTTGTAACTACCCATCAAAATTCCGTCAGACCTTTCAGGCTTTACTACAACTTTTGCATTTGTATATACGAAGGGTACGAGAATATATTGATTAGTTGTTTCTTCTAATGCAACCGGTAAACGTTCTTCATACCTGAAGCCTGACTCTAGCTCCACATCTAAATCAAAAATATCACTAAAATCCTCCTCGACACACGTCTCAAAGCAATCTTTTACATATAGACTATTGATACCATATTCCTTCGTCAGATTGATCTCCTTTAGTTCCTTAATCTCTACCTCTGAAATTGTTGCCATGTGATCATTCTTGCCCAAATAAGGAATAAAGGTTGCTTTGGAAGTCAAAATACGTTCTGCAATTTTCTTCTCGATGTCACCCTTTAATAAGAGATATACATTCCAGCAAGGATCTTCTAACCACTGTTCTCTCACAATTAAATTACCATCTGCGTTTGCATAACCAACTGTATTGTTGAAAATTTGCAGCTTCTTCTTAAACCCTTTACATTTTGGTTCAATACTAACCTTTATATCTTGCAGCTTTTCATAAAATTCTGGATAAAGAGCTTCTTTACTTCTAACCTGCTGGTTATATCCACCGTATCCCATAATTGCTCCGAACATTCCAAGTAGTACCACTTTATGAATATTACCATAGGTAAAATAATAGTTGCTATTTACATCAGGCTTTTTAAAAAAAGCTGTCTTCCCACTTAGGGTAAACTTTAATACGTTCATTCTTACTCCTATCCGCCTGTGAAAGGACATATAACTGTATGCTTGACTTAGCAATGATTAGATAATCTCCTTTTTTGTGAAGATATTATAAGCTTTTGCCTTTGTTATATCATGCACTACTGTTAAGGTGTAAGGGTTATAATAAATCTCAACTTTTATTATATTAGTATCCAGACCATTTAATAAGTCATCCATGTTCACACGAATTTCATTGATATCGCCGTTTTTTACAAATGTGATGTATTGAGATAAATCTGGTAAATAGACGTCCTCTTTGGTTTCAATAAAAATTGCAAATTCATTCTCACAGCCAATTTTTGCATTGGTGCTAAATGAGGTGGCTGCTACTAAGGATGTATTTTTGAATTTCTCATAATCTTCTTCCGTGTATCCCTGTGTCACCCCTAATTCTACGAACTCATTATAGGTTGCCGGGTTAATCACAAAGGGATAAAAGTAATGTGCTTCATCACTTACTATCTTTGTGCCCAGCGTTGTTGATTTTGCTTCCTCTTTTTCTTTTCCATCTGTGCCTTCTTTTGAAGAATCACGAAATGGAGATAATATCTGTTGTTCCTGCGCACTGGATGCATCATATTTATTCATACCTTGCCCTATTTGTACGGCCCCTGTAATTGATATATTATTCCCTTTTTCCGCAAAGGTTGCTCCAAAGTTTTTTACGTCAATAGAGGCGAATAGATTTCTTAAGATTTCTGTTTTATCCTTTACTTGACTTCCATCTCTTTCAAACAGGTAATCATATCTTTCTGTTAATGACCTGGGAGAAAGCTCTACTTCTCCCTTTTTTCCTTCTTGCTTTTTAAAGGATTTTATGTATAAAACCTTTTCACCTTGTTGATTCCACATGTATTTTATTGGGTATTTCAAAGCCTTATCACTACCAAATACAGTTCCATCTGACGTAGTTTTGGGATAGCCAGTAAAGTCCGCATTCCAGTTACTCATCCTTGACACAATTCCTAATACACCATAGATACGTTTATTCATCCTAATACCCCTCCTTTAATCTTGATCCTTTTCTTCATCCATTGTTATTTTATCCACATCTGTTTCTTTTTTCGCCTCATAAATCAAACTGCTATGTAAATAGCCAGCCAGCAAAGCATCTTCATCTATCTTGGTATTTCCACCTGTATATAAACATATCATTGCATATAAATTATTAAACCTGCGAGCAAACTTAATGTCATAGCTATATTTATGATAGAGTTTTTTTAGCTCCTCTTTGATTTTTTCACTTGTTTTTGCAGTTAATATTGGTTTTGAAAGAAAATGACTTTTTACTTTTGCCTTACTCAACGTAAGAAAGTAATTAGCCAACTGACCTGCTGCAAAATAAAATTCCTCATCACATTCGATTCGCCCTGTAGTAACTTGATTTACTTTTTCTCTAAGCTTGTCCACATCCAATATACTATTGTTCATTAACTCTCTCCCTTCAAAATAATATTTGAGTGAAATATAAAGATTGAATTGCTCGCAGGCTCTACCACCATCCTTCCATAACTCACCACGGTAAATAGAACCTTTAATCAAATCCAAGCTACATTTTTTTAGCACATCCCATACCGCATCATCAATTCCTTTATAAAACCAATTAAAAAGAGTCCTGCGAGCTAATAATAAATTCTTCTTAAGTCCTTCATCATAAATAGAAATATCACCTGGTTCTGTAAAAAAGTTAGTTGTTAAAAACTTCTTAAACAGAACAGAATTAATAATATCCTTCAAATTATTTAATTTGTGTATAGATCCATATACTAAATCTGATTGTTTGATTCTTAATACATTTTTAATATACACAGGCCTAATTTCATTATTAAAACTTGTAATAACATCAAAATCATGTATTTCTGGCTCCATTCCTTTTTGAATACGCAAAAAGTATCCAGAGAATTTAGATTCAGGGGTTCCCTGATTATCAAAGGACTGTACCTTTTCTTCTCCAAAATATAAGTTGACATGTCCTTTGG
>JAFACO010000548.1 GCA_023425485.1 Bacillota bacterium | reverse complement strand
ATTCCATATAGATGGGAATAGAGTTACCATAGTCATTATAGCATAGATGCCCGCTCCCATAATTGGTACAAAAAGCACATTATTTTTATCTCCCCAGGCATCAATCTCTCCATAAATATTATAATGTGTAGGAACCCAATTCGGTATACTATCCCATTTTAAAAAGAGATTAACAAACATATAGATTAGAATAATACCTGCTACAATTTCAATGACCACCTGAACTTTGCTATACTTTAGTTTCATAATAACCTCCTGTTCTCCCCAACCTCATCCAAAAGATTTATTAACAAATCCAACATCAGCTTGCCTCGTAAGTATTGGTAGAGAGAAAAGATAAAGAATTACCCTTGATATCTCCTTATCTCTTCCCTTACTAATCCTTTTGTTTCTTCTTTTATTTCTTCTTTTATTTCTTCTATTTCATCTTTTACATTCCTGTTTTCTTATCTTTCGGTTTTCTCGCTCTTAGTCTTAAACTCATGATTTATCTTCGCCTGTTTACTTACCTGCTCTGTATTGGTTGAAGAAGAGTGATTTGATTTATTTTGTTCTTCCGTCTCTTTACGGTATCTCTGATTTGACTGTTTGCTCACATTATCACCTCCAAATATCTAATGATAGTGTGTCATAGTCAGTTAAATCTATTCATTATTTTACTTCAAAGGATACTTCCACATTGCCTTCTACAATCATACTTGAATCAATAATTAATATCTCGTTTTCAATTATTTGACCATTTACCAACCAGTGATCAAATTTTGAACCTTTTGGAACTATAGCTTTCATCTGGGTATCTATATCAGGATAATAGGTCCCATTAAAATCTTTCGCTGTCTGATAGGAATTAACCTTTACTTCGCATTCATCAACTGCCTTCACACTTAGATTATAAGGTTCACCAAGATTATAAAAGGAACGTAAAGTGTTCAATATAAACTTTGACCGTATATTAGCATATTCTTTAATAGCCTCAATTTTTGCAGGAAGATCTAAAGGTGATACCCAATCTTCTAATAAAGACTTATCATACGTATGACTTAACTCATTGAATCTTGCTGTATTCATTTCATCTAAAACTGTGCTTAAATTATCTTTTGAAAATGCACCGTTAAGGAGGTCCAGTGTTTTCTTAATAAATATATCTCTACAATCTTCTCTTCTCATCAGTTGACCAAACAGAGGGCATGCATCTCTCAAATCTCCATTTATGCCCATAAATCTACCTAGATTATTTTGGGTAGCGGCTTCACCGTAGATGCCAAAGCTATAATCTAAATCATGCAGCAGGAACCTCCACTTACCATCAAAGGGTCCCTCACCATAGGCTTCTCCCTCCTTCGCATAATAACGATAGGTTCGATAGTTATTATGTGGCCAGTCCTCGTTTCCAATGTATACCTGTAATGCGTAATATTCTAAATAGTTTTGTACATCAAAAACCTTGTTAAGCTCCTGATAGTTTGATTCTATGGTTAAATCCATATTGGAATAAGTATTATAGAGACTTTCATATTCCTCTACAGCTTTTAAATTCTCACCATCTGCATCCTTCTCTTTAAAGAGTTCCCCACCTTCCAATATCTCAAAACTTCCCGTGTAATCACCGTAATGATCTTCAAAGTATTCATCTCCATAGACTTCATGCAGCCAGAAAAAACCTCGATATTCTCCATTTACAAATAAGGCTGCTGGTTTAACTGCCTCATAGTCCTGATATCCTGCCTGCCCTGCAAGGGTTTGAAATAATTCATCCCGTATGAAAGCAAATCCATTATCATTCCCGCAATTACGAAGTACTAGCTGTTTAAAAGAATCCAGCTCATTTCCTTTTCCATCCGCAGAAGTTTTTTCTGGAAAGAATTCATATCGGAACTTATTATTCTCCTCATCATATTCTTTTCTGGCAAATAGTTTAATGGATTTTTGTTCTCTTGCTCTGGACCAGCCACCATAGGTTCTAATTCCTGCCGCCTGTCCTATAATTTGCTCCCCATTGGGCAAAAATGCCTCTAAATAAACCTCTCGTTCACTTTCCCTCCCTCGCATATTAAAATTTGCTGGGTCGCTTGGTACAACCTCCACATTGGGGTTCGCTGCAATAAAATCGTCCCTAAGCTTTCCTTCTACAAAGATACCGTATTCATAGTCGTATAAATTATAGGGATCTGTTGTAACAGAAAATACTAAGGTATCAAATCGGTCCTTCATATCCTGACCAACAAAATATGTATGAGTAATTATATCTGATTCGGATCCGTCTTCAAAAAATGCCTTTGCTTTAAAAACAGTTGCCTGCATTGAAGCTTTTGCTTCAAGTAGAATTGCTTCTGTATACTTTTGCGCGGTTTGATCAGGGTCAGTACCATCCAAGGTATAATAGATTGCTCCACTCTTATCTGTGAGTATCTCCACCTCAACACTTTCCGCATAAAAATAATTTGTTCTGGAAAATGCAATTCCATCCTTAGGTATAACTGCTTCTGTTTCTTTTGGCCACTCCAGAGCTTCGAAATCCGACTTATCTGTCTCCCCTTCAGAAGGTATCGTATCTGTCTTCGTCGGTTCTACAGTAACTTGATCTGCATTCCCACCTGCCCCATCCTTTTCCTCGTTGGGGCTGCTACAACCCGTTAATTGGATAGTGATAAGCAATAATAACCCCGCAAGCAAATTTCTTTTCATTTTTACCCACATTTATAGTTCTCCCTTTTGTATGTTCTGTTTAGGTAGTGCGATTTAAAGGCTCCTTCTCCAAAGGCCTCCATCCTGTACATTATCATTACTATATTTTACCTAATGGATATTATAACTTATTTCTTGGAAAATAAATACTACATTCTTGGCAGTAATCGAATAATTCTGTCATCACCTCGGGTAGCATTTCCACTTACTTCTCTATTGCTGGTGGTAATATAAATGGTGCGATCTTTTGCAATATAGACGTCACGTAACCGGCCATATTCATTAAACAACCAGGATTCTATATTTTCTACTGATGTTCCTGCTTCATCTAAATCAAATACGAGTAATTGCTTTCCTCTAAGGCTTCCTACTACCAGCCTTCCAGCCCATGGCCCTTGATTAATATAGGCAATCCCTGAAGGTGCCCAAGTATTATTTTCACTATGGATTAGCGGTTGTATGGTTCGAACCCCTTCTGTCGTTTCATTTCCTTCAACCAAAGGCCACCCATAGTTCCCACCAGGAACAATGATATTAATTTCATCATGTGCTGTTTGCCCATGTTCCGATTCATACATAATATTGTTTTCTCCCCAGGTCAAGCCCTGAGGATTTCTGTGCCCGTAACTATATACCGGTGAATTAGGAAAAGGATTGTCTGTGGGAATCGTTCCGTCCAATTCTAATCTTAGGATTTTCCCTGCCAAACTGTTTATATCCTGTGCCAGTTCAGCGACATTAGCATCTCCCGTGGCAATATATAACTTATTATCCGGACCAATCTTAATTCTTCCGCCATTGTGCTGCCTGCTTGCAGGAATCTTATCGATAATTACTTTATCTATGGAGGCTGTCTGCCCATCTACAAGCATTCTAACCACCTGACTGTATATTTGATTATTCTCCTGGTAGGTATACATAACATAAAGGTAATGATTATCCAGAAAATTAGGATCCAGAGCTAACCCCAAAAGCCCGCCTTCTCCAGCACTTATAAAAGGCGGTGTAAATCTATAAATAGGTTCTGGGTTTAACACGCCATTTTCAATAGTCCTTATATTGCCTCCTCGTTCTGTAAAATAAATGACACCTTCATCGCTAATATCAATTGCCCAAGGTAGTATTAAGTTCTCAGCAACTATCTGTACCTCGTAAGGAAATTCCCCTGGTGATATCTCATAATTTGTATTATTCATTTCCTTTACCTCCAATTTCTTTAACTTACTGGCTACGGTTACACAAGATGCTCCACTAAAATAGTTATTTAGAGCAACTGTATTCTCTAAGGTCTTGCAGCTATACTATATCTTATGTGATTTATTTTAGAAGTATGGTAGCAAAATATTAACTTAGGTACTCAATTATCTGCTTCATCAGCATTTCAGAACAGAACAAAAGTGTGCTTTGCACACTCTCACGTTCAAATACTTTTAAAGCACAGCTTTTGTTCCGCGCGCGTAGCTGCGCATCATTAGCCCGCAGGGCTTTTTATATAACAGGAAATTCAAAGGAATTTCCTGTTATATAAAAAAGAACCCTTTAACTGAGTGGTTCTTTCAGCCAAAAGGGTTCTGCTCGTAATAAACTTAATTAGATTTTATTGTAACTATTAGATCCAAGCTCACAGAACAGTTATATTTTATTTACTCTTTGATAGCTCAACCAGCTCAGTAAACAACTCTTTATCCGATTGAGATACCTTAATATTAGTGCTTAGCACTTTACCCTCGGGTGAGGTTATAATGATTTCAATTACTGCTCCCTCCTCGATACCCTGGCTACGAATTGCATTCATAAACATCGGGAATTTCGGATGGTTTTGGGTGAATCTATCCCAGGCACCCTTTAATTTTAATATTTTAGCTGGATTCATCATGATAAATACTCCTTATATTAAGCATTTGCAAGTACTCAATAACTCTACCGCAAGCGCTCCTTCCTTAATCATTTGAAAATTTAGACAGAGAAATTATTGCCTTACAGCCAACTACAAAGGTAACAATACACATTAATATAACCGAAATCGACCATCTTATGTCCGGATTTGCTGGTATTGCAGGCAGGATGATATCTTTAAAAATCTCTGAGGTGGAGCCCAGCACGAAACCTATAATCATCCAATAAGTTTGATGAGGAAAACGATTCATGGTCCATTCAATCGGTTTTGTGATTAAGAAGATACCTATTAGCGTAGCAATTCCAAGAATACCAATATACATAACATCAAACTTGGTGATTGCCTGCAGCATGGATTCATACATACCAAGTACCAATAACATGTGTGAAGTACTTATTCCGGGTAAAATTAAAGCTAGTGCAATAATAATTCCAGTAATTAATAGCATGGCGTAATGTGCCAGACCAGATCCGTTACTAACATCAAAATTATTTACCGGTATAAACCCAATGGAAATGACAATCCCCAATCCGAGCAGGAAATAGATAAGTGAGGAAGCCCCAAAAGTTTTCTGCTTTGTTTTTACATAGAGAGCAGGAATACCACCAATGACTGCTCCTAGAAAGAAAAACGATACAGGTAATGGAAAGGTTTCCAATGCCCATTTAATAGCAAAGGCAAGGGAACCAATTCCCAATGCAGACCCTATACAAAATTTAATCAAAAAGATTGTATTTCCCTTAATGTCTTTTAAAAAATTACTAATAGCACCAATGAGTTTGTCATAGATACCCAAAAGTATGGCCATCGTTCCACCACTAACGCCAGGAACACTCATGGAAGAACCAATGAGAAAGCCCTTTAATATCAATAATATATCGCCTCTTAATTTAGTCTTCATCGTTATGTTGATACCCTACATTTCATAGGATATCTTCTCCTTCCGATTATAGATAATTAGATCTCTATTTAACCTTTTCCTCTGCTTCAACATTATTAGAATGAACTGTTTACTATATCTCCTACCGTTTATCCTATGTAGCTCCAAGCATGTTCTATACAATGAATTTTAAGGTCCTCTATTTTAACATGCCGCAAGATCATAATACTTATGTAAAATGTGCGCAATTCCATCTTCGTTGTTGGATAAAGTAATCTCATCTGCAACTTCTTTTAAACCATCACAGGCATTACCCATGGCAACACCAAGTCCTGCAAACTTAATCATGGATACATCATTTAATTGATCGCCGAAGGCCATAACCTCTGAAGGATCAATCTCAAGCTTGTCGCAAACTGCCTGTAAGGAGGATGCCTTATTAATACCTTTTACAGTAGCCTCAAGAAAATACGGTGTAGATTGTACAAAGGATAATTCCTTCTGAAAAGGTTCTTTAATTTGCTCAATGACAGGCACTAATAACTCCTTAGGTGCTGCTATTAATACTTTTACAGGGTTAAAGTCAACTGCATCTGCCACATTTTCAACCTCTTTAATCCCAATGTTATTTAACTTGCTCTCAAAGCCAATCATAAATTCATCTTTACTAACAGTATAATAATCGATACCATCATCAACGATTGGGGTTACTGGCAGGTCTTCAATATGTTTTAAAAGTTTTACTGCCACTTCATTTGGCAGGCTTTCCTCGTAAAGCACTTCCTTGGTGGAGGCATCCACTACTTTACCGCCATTATAGGACAGAAGAATTCCGTTGTATTTTTCAAGCTCAAGAGCGTCACTTTCTCTCTTTAAGCCCGGGGTTGGTCTTCCAGTGGCAAGTACTACTGTAACACCTTGTTTCTGTACTGCAATCAGTGCATCTTTTGTTCTTTGTGATATCTCCTTCTGGTCATTGTTCAAGGTTCCGTCTAAATCCAGTGCTATCATCTTGTATTTCATTTGCTGTTCCTCCGAAGTGCATTTCTAATGCTTGTTTTATTCTTATTGTATCACCCTGATATTCCTCAATCACTTTTGCAACAGCATCATACCCCAGCTTCGCTGTATATTCCGTTGCAAAGGCATAGGACTTATCAAGAAGTTCTTCACATCTTTCCTTATTTGGCAGCAGGGTGTCCACACATTTTGTCTGAAATAGGGCTACTGCTCTTTCAAGTATTGCCAGACTCTCCAGTAAAGAGTCAGCAATCAACGGTAAAAATGCATTTAGTTCAAATTCTCCCTGCATTGCTGCAGTTGTTATGGCGCTATCATTAGCGATTACCTTAAAACCTACCTGAACTACCATTTCCGCTATGACTGGATTGACCTTACCCGGCATAATGGTACTTCCCATTTGCATCGGTGCTAGCTTAATTTCACCCAACCCTCCATGTGGTCCAGAATTCATCAATCTGAAATCGTTAGCAATCTTAATTAGATTAACCGCAAGTGCTTTTAATAACCCTGATACTTCTACAAATACATCATTATTCTGGGTGATATCCATGGGATATTCCGCAGCTGCAAGTCCGATATCCGTTAAGACTCTTAGTTCTTCTATAATACCATAGCGGTATTTACGCTGGGCATTGTGTGCTGCTCCCACCGCGGTTCCGCCAATATTGACCTGCCTAAGACGCTCTTCGACCTTATAAAGTCTCCAGCGGTCCCTGGCAATTGCTTGGGCATAGGAACCAAATTCTGCTCCAAGGGTAATTGGTACAGCATCCATAAGCTCGGTTCGTCCTAGTTTCCTTATATGATCGAAGTCGGTCTCCTTCTCTTGTAAAGACTGTTGGAGTTTGGCACAGGCTTCACTTAAGGTTCGCAGCTTTTCAATTGCACTAATCCTAAGAGCTGTAGGATAGACATCGTTGGTGGATTGACCACGATTAACATCATCTAATGGATGGATAACCTCATAATTACCAGGTTCAGTTCCTAAGGTTATAAGGGCAAGATTTGCCAATACCTCATTCACATTCATATTGGTAGAGGTCCCTGCCCCGCCTTGCAAGGCATCTACTACAAACTGGTCGTCGGCATTTCCTTTCAGTACCTGCTCGCAAGCCTTAATAATAGCTTCCTCTACCTCTGGCTTTCCAATACCAAGCTTTTTATATGTTAATGCTGCAGCCTTTTTTACTTTAACGATTGCATAGATTAGGTCAAGATTTGTTCTCTTATAATTTAGAGAAAAGTTCTCTATCGCCCTGGCGGTTTGAATTCCATATAGCTTATGTTCTTCAATGAATACCTCTCCAAGCTTGTCCTGTTCCTTACGCATAGTTACTCCTCTATCTCTGCCAATATGTGAGGGAAGGGTTCCAGACTGCGCTTCAAGATTCCCTGCATATAGGCAATCAATGTTCCATAATTGGTGATTGGCACTTGTTGGTCCACTGCACATTTCAATCTAAATTGTACCTCTCGCTCTGGCAACATGCAACCACCACAATGTACAATCAATTTATAAGCTGTCAAATCCTCAAAGAATTCTCCACCTGAGGTGAAGGCAAAGTTAAGTTGCTTGCCAGTGTGATTCTTAATCCATCTTGGAAGCTTCACCTGTCCAATATCATCACACTGACGATGATGGGTACAACCTTCGGAGATTAGTACCGTATCTCCATCTTCCAATGCTTCAATTGCAGCCGCACCCTTAACCGCTTCCTCCAGTAACCCCTTGTATCTTGCAAAAAGAATAGAAAAAGAGGTAAGCATAATATCCTTTGGCGTGTCAGCTGATACCTTTGCAAATACTTGACTGTCGGTTATCACGAGCTTTGGTTTCTTTCCCAAATTCTCCAACGTATCCTTTAATTCATATTCTTTCACAACAATGGCTGTGGCGTCCGCCTCTAAGATATCTCGAATGGTCTGCTGCTGGGGGAGAATAAGTCTGCCCTTTGGTGCCGCCTTATCTATTGGAGTAACCAGTACCACAAAGTCCGAGGGATTGATTAAATCCGCAACGATTCTATGCTTGGGATTATCTACTGGTGCTAACGTTGCAATCTTCTCTTTTAGTGCTTCTATGTTTGTCTTTTCCTTCGCACTGACATAGATGGCACGGTTTGTTTCAATACTTATTTCTTGATTTATTGAACGGTTTGATGCTGTTGCAATGGAGCCTACTTTATTGGCAGCGTCTGTTGCTGTTGCAATAGTTTTCTCCTCATTAAATTCAATTAAATCACTTTTATTATAGACAATAATATATTCCAGCTTCTTCTCCTCAAAGAGTCTGATTAACGCCTCATCCTCTATCCTTAAACCAGTGGTCGCATCCACAATTAAGATAGCCACGTCCGTCTTATTTAAGACTTGCTTGGTTTTACGAATTCTTAAGGCTCCTAGCTCACCCTCATCATCAATTCCCGGCGTATCAATTATCATGACAGGTCCCATTGGCAGCAGCTCCATTGACTTATAGACCGGGTCAGTGGTGGTTCCCTTTACATCGGACACTACCGCAAGGTCTTGTCCGGTAACAGCATTTACAACACTTGATTTACCTGCATTTCTTCTTCCAAAAAAGCCTATGTGTATTCTATCTGATGACGGTGTTTCATTCAATCCCATCTGCTTCACCTGATTCCTTCCGATATGAATCCTTACTTTATAATTTGTAAGTTCGCTTCCATTGTGAGGGTTATTATTATATTAATAGCAATATCACGGCAATTAAAACGACTTGCAGTTTCATCTTATATGATAATTATCTGTAACTTATTTAAAATCAATCTTGAAAAATTATGATTTTCTGGCTGTTTGGCTCTCGTCAAACATAGATATTCATGACAAGTGAAATAACTTATCTTTTCACTTATATAAAAACTTATCCTTAGAAAGCAAGCTTTCATAGCTAATTTACTAATATCCTGCTTGGTTGTACGCAGTTACAAATAATCTATAATTTTTATAGCACATTAATGTATCCTGTGCAAGCAAGAACGTTAAAAAGGAATCAAACTATTGTCTGACTCCTTTACAAAACATAACCTTTGCTGTACAAGTTATTAATATTGCTTGGCAAATCGGTTTAAATTACCAGATTAAAGTATTTGCTGTAGTCTTTTCAAAATTCCGTCTCATTTACAATTGAATAATTCACACTAAATAACTTCAAAACGAACGAATCCGCCTCCGAGTTTCGTTGTCAGCAGCCACTCCAATATATCAATTCGTTTAATTCTGCCTCCATCTAAGATTTCTACGAAAGCTGTTGTACCATGAAGCTCATAATCCAAGGAGATGATGGTTACCCAGTGCCAGGATTCAAGTGCTTCTACTGTACCATGTTCCAGATTTAAGAAAGCAATCGGCATATCTCTTTTTAACCCTTCAATCAAAAAGCTCATAGCCTCAATTGGGTCAGGTCTCTTTGACTTACTTTTATCGATATCAAGGGTTTCTATTTTAATATTTAGTCTTTTATCACCAATATATTGTACTGCACCTTTTCTGAACATTTCTGTTGAATATACACCGCCAATTGTCGGAGTCACATACTCCCACATCTCCTGCATCCGGTCCAGCCACTCTGCCTTGGATAGATTATACCTGGTATGCTTCGTGGCTAATCTACAGTTAAAATAGTGCATAACATTCGTCATTGCACATGGGCCACAACCACTCATGCGCTGCCAGCGCTTTAAATACCACTCTTGATCACAACCATCATAGCTATGCCTAAAGTATTCTTCTTCTATGTGAAATACATTTTTATTTTTAATTAAATACATCATAATTAATCTCCATTATGGCGCTATGAGCCATCTATTTTACATTATATGCATCGAAAAAGTGAACGGCGTCTTAACCCTATATTTGTTATTTTCATATCAATAACAATTTGCATCTGTTTGGCAATATCCAAACAGTGAATAAACCACAGGTTTTCGAGCTTATTTCTGAATAGTTACAGAAATTTTATTGATATCATTGCTTAAAAAATTAGATATCAGAATAAACTAAATACATTTGTGAAATGCTTTATATGAAAAACTGATGTCTTTCTTAATTTCATTATTATAAAGCATATATGTGTTTAAATTATATTAATAAATTCTAAAATTTTATAAATATTTCATGGAGGCCATAAACTATGAACGAACAAAAATATATTTGTCCTATTTGTAATAAAAATGATCTGGTACTTCGCCATGAAGCAAATTATGTATACTCTTATGTCATAGATTCAGATGCTCCTGGCTTAAAGAATACTCATGAACTTCTGTCCTATCAATATGATAAACGTGAGCAAAGATATCATCGCGATTATGTGGAATGCACTACTTGCGGCACTCAATATCCCTATCAATTTCTTTTTGGAGTACTAGAACAGGATCATATCAGATGAGCACAGTATAATAGCCTTAATTGGCTATACACTGTGCCCTAATATTCTTATTCCTTCGCTATGTAAATGACCGAATGCATCCTAGAATCCCATCACAAGTTAATTATCAGCAATCCCGCATTGATAAAAAATAACAGGATACATGTAATGATTGCCTTTGTCACTGAAACTCGTTTCACATACTTCTCATACAGTATACATCCCAATGACAACAATGGCATCAGGACCACAAATCCCAGTCGTGGTAGAGTTCCATCCACTTCTCCTGATATATTAAAATGAACACCTAATCTATCTGGCAAAAATTGATAACATATGGCGTTTATAATCAGCTCGATAGCAATAATAGCCAAGCAGGTTTTGTAGTTGTTAAATTTCGTCATTAGGGAAGCCTCCATATTTTGTATAGCATGATTAAAATTGTGTTTATGGTCTTATTGCTCCAATCGGTATTCGCAAGCAAGCTTTCAATACCTCATCACGCTTTTGATTA
>JAFACO010000522.1 GCA_023425485.1 Bacillota bacterium | reverse complement strand
ATAAGATGAAGACCTCTACCATCAGAAGTGCTTTAAATTTTTATAATGATAAAGAAATGACCAATAAACTAAGAGAATATAATACAAGCCTAAAAAGTATGGAGTCTAAATTGTCTACACTAGAAAGCAGATATTATAAACAATTCTCGGCAATGGAATCAGCTATGGCTAAAATGAATTCACAGAGTTCCTCTTTCTTATCAATGTTGGGACAGGGTTAGGATAGTTTGGGATTTCAATTGAAATAGGAGGAGAAATTATGGCAACAAATGCAGCAGCTGCTTATGGCAGTAGCAAAATATTAACCGCGTCACCGGCAGAGCTTACTTTAATGCTATATGAGGGAGCGATTAAATTTGCAAACTTGGCAATTATGGCAATGGAGAAAAATGATATAGAAAAGACTAATTTAAATATAATTAAGACGGAAAGAATTATTACTGAACTTAGAGGCACCTTGGATTTTAAGTATCCTGTCGCAAGTGAGTTTGATAAGATTTATGATTATATTTACCGAAGATTAATTGATGCTAATATTAAAAAGGATAAAGCTATATTAGAGGAAGCCCTAGATTACATCAGAGAAATGCGTGATGTCTGGAAGGATGTTATGAAATTATCCAGACAAGCATAGTGAAAAGCCTGAAAGGAAAGAAGGGTTTTGATGGAAATAAATAATCCAAATCAAACATATTTTATTTTACTAAAGGATACTTTGAAAAAGAAAATCGGTGTATTGCAGGAATTGCTGAAATATACTTTAATACAGGAAGAAATTATTGATAAAGGTGATATTGATAAAGAGGAATTTCTGGATACGATTTCTGAAAAAGAGAAGCAGTTGAATATCTTATTGCAGCTGGATGATGGGTTTGAACAGGTTTATCAGAGAATTAAGGATTCTTTACTTAAATATCCGAAATACTTTGAAGCTGAAGTCAAGGAACTAAAAGATTTAATAACAATCATAACTGACTTAAATATGAAGCTTCAGGCACTGGAGAAACGTAATAAAACAAAGATGGATAATGTCTTAATAAAAAAACGCTTAGAAATTAAGAACTTTAAAGCCAATAATCAAATGGTGTCAAACTATTATAAAAACATGGCAAACCAGCATCAGGGACAAGCGTATTTTTTAGACAAAAAAAATTAAAAAAATATAAAATTAGCTATAAAGTTATAACAAATTAATCCGATATATATTACAAGTAGATCAGAATTGAAGAATGTTAAAGATGGAGCGTACGGCCGGACGACATTCAGACAATACTGTATACTAACATAACAAATAAGTAGCATGGACGCTACTAACAATTCAAGGAGGAATTAAAAATGGTAGTTCAACATAATATGGCAGCAGCCAACACAAACAGACAATTAGGTATTACTACAACTAATCTTGGAAAATCAACAGAGAAATTATCTTCTGGTTACAGAATTAACCGTGCAGGCGATGATGCAGCAGGTCTTTCTATCTCCGAAAAGATGCGTGGACAGATCAGAGGTCTTGAGCAGGCATCTACTAATGCACAGGACAGTATTTCCTTAATCCAGACAGCAGAAGGTGCATTAAATGAGACTCATTCCATTCTTCAGAGAATGAGAGAGCTTACTGTACAGGCAGCTAACGATACAAACGTTGAAGCTGATCGTACTGCTATCCAGGAAGAGGTTAAAGCTCTTCAGAAAGAGATTACTCGTATTGCTGATCAAACACAGTTTAATACCCAGAACTTATTAACTGGGTCCTTTAAAGGCAAAAACTTCCAGATTGGTGCCAATGAATCTCAAAGTATTGATTTAACCATTAGTACTATGACTGCAGAAAAATTAGGTGTTTCTTCTATTGCTGATAAGCTTTTAAGCTATGGTGGTGCTACAGCAGCTATTAAGACAATTGATGAAGCTATCAAAACTGTTTCAACAGAGAGATCAAAACTTGGTGCTATGCAGAACAGATTAGAGCATACTATTGCTAATGCAGATAACGCTTCTGAGAATTTACAGTCAGCTGAATCCCGTATTCGTGATACAGATATGGCTAAGGAAATGGTTAAGTATGCGAAGAACAACATTCTTCAGCAGGCAGCTCAATCTATGCTCGCTCAGGCTAACCAGTCTACACAAGGTGTGTTGTCATTATTACAGTAATTTTTTTAGTACCTTAGTATTTAGGGCCGACCTGTGGGTTGGCCCTTTTACGCATTTATAATTAAAATAATATTTTGCAGTCTGACACTGGAATAAGGTATAATAGTTTAAAAAATGAAAATTATTTATATTATCCAACTAATGCGGTACAAACACCGCAGTTATCGAGAAAGGTATGGTAAATTAATGGAGGATTTAATTGTGAATGTACAGAGAATAATTGAGAATTTTGATTCTGTATGTAATGATTTGTATCAACAGGAACAAAAGAGAGCTTATGATAAACTAAACATCGTCCTAGGGGACTTGACACAGGTATTAAATGAAATTAGCCTTGTGGAAGGCTTTGATATGAATAAACTTATGAATAACTTGGCGGAAGCTCTGAAAGCGATGGAAGAGATGGATTACGTGCTGCTAGCTGATATAATCAAATATGAAATTATAGAGCAACTTACAACGTTATCATAAGGGCATACCGTTAAATGAGGAGATCGAATGGGTTATTTAGAAAAAAATAAAAAGGCACTAGATGAATATAAGAAAAATTTATATAAAGGCTTTTCCAGCTATAAATCAGATCAGTTTGATTTAGCCTATTCTGTTAACTCTTCAGAAACCAAGGACGGAAACAAAGCAATAGTCATAATGAAAGATAATAATTCAATTCGTCTTAATAGTGCATATCGCCCTGTAAATGAAGCGGAGGAGTGGGCGAAGAGGTTTAACTTTAATAATATTGGTGTTGTAGTTTCTATGTTTGGATTAGGCAATGGTATCTTTGCAAAAGAGTTACTAAAAGAAAAAAATGAGAATGACCTTTTGCTAATTTATGAACCATCACCTGAAATATTTCTTCATACCCTAGAATATTACGACATTACTGATTTGTTGAAGAATAAAACAGTATCAATTAGCGTAGAGGGAATGAATACACAGGAATATTCAACTATCCTATACGAATGTGTGGACTATACTAATCTAAATTCGCAAATAAAGTGTGTACATCCGCAATATGATCGGATATTTGCAAGTGAATATGCTGACTTTATAAAGCTACTGGAGAATCACAGAATAAGAACCGTTGTGAATAAAAACACCGAGGCTTTTTGGGGTATCACGATGACTAAAAATGAAATAAAAAATCTAAAGCATATAAAGAGATGTAATACGCTAGAAGATTTTATAAATAACTTTCCTGCAGAGGTTCCGGCAATTATTGTGTCTGCAGGACCTTCTCTGGACAAAAATATAGATGAATTAGTGAAAGCGAAGGGAAAGGCGGTTATCTTTGCAGTAGATAGTGCCCTTAAATATCTTCTTCAAAGAGATATAATACCTGACTTTGTTGTAACCTTAGATGCCACCAAATCAATCAATCATTTTAATGATGAGAGATTTAAGAAAATACCTCTCTTTTGTAAATCCATGAGTAATCCAAAACTTCTGGATTTGCATCAGGCAAAAAAAATTTTTTATTCAAATGAATCTTTTTTACATGCACTTTTTAATAGATTGTATAAACGCCAGACAACCTTTGGTGTGGGAGGCAGTGTAGCTACGGCTGCTTTTGCCATCTGTATCATGCTGGGATTTAAAAGAATCATTCTGATGGGACAAGATCTATGCTACCACGGTGAAACTACACATGCAGGTGGTGTAATTCGTAATGCTCATCGTTCAGGGGAAGGCGCTACGATGATGGTGGAAGATATCTATGGAAACATGGTAAAGGCTAGATATGATTGGTATACTTATCTTCTATGGTTTGAAGAGACAATTGCAGCATGTTCTGAAGTTGACGTTATTGATGCGACGGAAGGTGGAGCAAAGATAAAAGGCACACAGATAATGCCTCTTATTGATACAATCGAAAAGTATTGTACGAAAGAGATTAATGTTGATAAACTCATACAAAGCAAAATGCCATCGATTGGTGAGGATGAATGTTCAGAGGTAACTAATTATTTTGAAAATAGTCTTGCTGATTTGGATTTTATAAATATTAGAGCACGGGCAGCAGCAGAAATAATGGAGGATTTGATTTCTGCTGCAGAAAAGGATCGTATTTCCAATAATGAGAATCAGTTAAAACTAAAGAGGTTATCACAATACAATAAGGAAATTACTGACAAAACCATATATCAATTATTAAATGATTATATTGCCCAGATATCTACAAAGCAATTGGACAATATAAATCAATTATCCGAAGATAGGATAGAAAATCAAATTAGAACCTATACAAAGTCTCTGGAGGTATACAAAGCGATTCATGAAGGCGCTGAAGAATTGAAACCTCTTCTTGAGGAGGCTATTCAGTCATTCGAAGCATATTAATCCGATAATTGTTAAGGAAGGATAAAACATGAATATATTAGCGATTATACCTGCTAGAAGTGGATCAAAAAGTGTTCCACATAAGAATATCCGTTTGATTAATGGAAAACCTATGCTAAGCTATTCGATAGAACATGCAAAAGAGTCAAAGTACATTAATCGAATTATCCTAAGCACGGATAGTGAAGCTTATGCCGATATTGGAAGAGAATATGGCGCAGAGGTTCCATTCATCAGACCTGTGGAATATGCATCTGATACTGCATTGGATATTGATGTTTTTCATCATTGTTTGACCTTCCTTAAAGACCTCGAAGGCTATCAGGCAGATATCGTTGTTCAGCTTAGACCAACCTATCCAATACGTGATGTGGCAGATATTGATTCAATGATAGAAATTCTGCTAAAGGAACCTTCTTATGATTCCGTTCGAAGTATTGCTCCGGCCAAGGAGATACCTTATAAAATGTGGTTTAAAGATGGTAACGGAACCATATCACCTATTATGAAGGATATACCAGAAGGCTATAATATGCCAAGACAGCAGTTACCAATGGTATATTATCAGAATGCCTGCATTGATGTTGTTAAAGGGGAGATAATTCTGAATCAACGATCTATGTCAGGAAGTAAAATCTACGGCTATGAAATGAAGAAGAATTTTGATATCGATACAGAGGAAGAATTTAAGACTGCGGAAGAATTTATCCAAATTACATCAGGGAAAAAAAGATTTGTTTTTGATATTGATGGTGTAATTGCAAAGATTGCTGTTAACAATGATTATTCCATTGCGGAGCCTAATAGGGTTATGATTGGCATCATTAATAAGCTTTATGGTTTAGGTAATGAGATTATTCTTCTGACAGCAAGAGGCTATGTGACTGGAATTGATTGGAGAGAAATAACAGAAAATCAGTTAAAAAAATGGGGATTACAATACCATGAACTGCATTTTGGAAAACCAAATGCAGATTATTATGTTGATGATCGAATGATATCCATGGATAGATTGATTGAGCTTTTGGAAAAATAAATTGATATTATTAACTGGATGCTTAAGTATTAAATACTTAAGCATTTTCTCATTAAAAGATATTAATTGAATTTTTTGCTTTGTGCTTATACGTACAATCTGACACTTTATTTGCTTTGGTTTATTAATATATTATCTTACTTTGCCGATATATAAAGTAATAGAATAGAACTACGCAGAGCCCCTAAGGATAATAAAGTGGACTCGTGGACTTTGAATCGAAATGGATGTATTTTAGGGAGGTAACTTTTAATGATAAAAGAAAGTAATATTTTTTCTGATTTGTTTATATTTGAGATGGCAAACAGCCATCAAGGAAGTGTTGAGCACGGAATAGATATTATAAAAGCTATGGGTCGAATTGCACGTAAATACAATATTAAAGCTGCTGTGAAGCTGCAGTATCGTAATTTGGATACATTTATACACCCAGATTTTAAGGATAGAAAGGATGTAAATCATATTCCAAGATTTATGGGGACCAGACTTTATTTTGACCAGTTTACACAACTTGTTGATACCATTCATGAAGAAGGATTAATTGCTATGAGTACACCATTTGATGAGGATGGTGTGGAATGGTGTATGGATCAAGGGATTGATATTATTAAGATTGCAAGCTGTAGTGCGATGGACTGGCCGCTGTTAACTAAGATTGTAATGACCCACAAACCTGTAATTCTTTCAACTGGTGGTAAATCCTTATCAGATATTGATAAAATCTACAATTTCTTTACTCATAGAGGGTGCGAATTTGCATTTTTACATTGTGTTGCAGAATATCCTGCTCCCCTTGAGAGACTTCAACTGGATTTTATTGATCGTATGAATCGTCGTTATCCTGAGGTTACGATTGGATATTCCGGGCATGAAAATCCGGATGAAAATATTGTTGCGATGCTTGCAATCGCAAAAGGTGCAAAAATATTAGAGCGTCATGTAGGGCTTCCTACTGAGACAATTACACTAAATGCATATTCCATGAATCCAGAGCAGACGGATAAATGGG
>JAFACO010000485.1 GCA_023425485.1 Bacillota bacterium | reverse complement strand
ACATAGTTACACCTCTTTCATAGTTATAATCATCATTATAATTCCAAATAATGACTTCTTTATACTTATACCTATAAAGTATTAAATAATTCATTGGAAGTCATGATATTGGCACCTAGTGTCAAAGATGTCTCATTCGGCACAGATATAATGTCTGTGGACATTATATCATGTTATGCAAATTTTAACATTAAAATTTTATGAAAATAATGGTATGTAATGCATCAGCCAGTATTATAATGACAGATGATGTATTTATATAATATAGTATTAACAAGAAAAAGACATAGTCACTTTATGTCATACGGAAAAATTGACATGTAAAATATTCAAATATATAATACAATAAGAAAGTTCATTTATTTATTTTTATTGTACAACAATGAACCTAAATAGAAGCGGATGGAAGGAGATTTATTAGAAATGACGCTTTTACAAGAATATTTGAAGGAGCAAGGTGTTAAGGAAGGCCTTATCAATTATCTTTCCTTTGTCATACTTACTGCAATCATTGTTATCCTGTGTATTTTACTAAATTTAATTGCCAAAAAGATTGTAATTAAAATTTTAGCAAAAATAATCCATAAAAATAAATATAAATGGGATGATAATTTATTAGACCGTAAAGTTTTTCACCGATTGGCAAACTTAATTCCAGGTATTGTTCTCTATTTGTTTGCTCCAGCCTATGGATTAGCAGGTGGATATTTAATCAGGGCAGCCTCTCTTTATATATTATTTGTTTTGCTTTTTGTATTTAATTCTATATTAGATGCTGCAAATGACATTTACAGCAATTTTCCCATATCAAAAATAAGGCCAATTAAGGGTTTGTTACAGGTTGTAAAGATTGTTATTATGACAATCATAGGCATCATTATGCTAGGGATCCTCATGAAGCAAAATCCATGGTATTTACTTAGTGGTATTGGTGCATTAGCAGCGGTATTCTCCTTTGTATTTAAAGATACTATTCTGGGGTTTATGGCTGGTATTCAGTTGACAGCAAATGATATGCTTAGGATTGGAGACTGGATTGAGATGGAGAAATACGGAGCAGACGGTAATGTAATTGATATTACTCTAAATACCGTTAAGGTTCAAAACTTTGATAAAACTATTATTTCAATTCCTGCCTATGCCTTTGTATCTGATTCCTTTAAGAATTGGCGTGGTATGATAGAATCTGGTGGGAGACGAATTAAAAGATATATCTATATTGATGTTAACAGCATAACTTTTTGTACCCCACAGATGGTAGATAAATTTAGAAGAATTGCGTATTTAAGTGAATATATAAGTGAGACGGAGCAGAAGCTAAGTCAATATAATATTACCAGAAGTTTTGATAAGGAACTGTTAATCAATGGTAGGCATATGACAAATATAGGTACGTTTCGAGCATATATTCAGAGTTATTTGGAACAGCATTCGCAACTTCTTAAAGATATGCCTCTGTTGGTTCGTCAGCTTCCTCCAACCGAGTTTGGATTACCTCTTGAAATTTATGCTTTTACAGATGAAATAGAATGGGCAGCATATGAAATTATACAAGCAGATATTTTTGACCATATTCTTTCCATTGCAGGCGAATTCGGACTTCGCATTTTCCAAAACCCAAGCGGCTATGATGTAGGTAAGATAGTTGAGAAAAATATATAGAGCTAGAAGAAACATAAATCAATTCTTCTGGTTCACAGGTGCTTAATAATAAAGGCAGGGATCAACAATATCCCTGCCTTTACTATTTGTGTCTCATTCGATTTTAGTGCAATTATTCAGTTTTTCATAGTTCGATATCTTTTTTCATTTTCTTTTCTGAAACTGTCCAAAGCTACCATCTCCTAATCTTTCCAGAAATCATGCTGATTGTAATTCTGAGACGTAATTACAACATTTATATTTAAATTTTAGATACGACTCAAAGGAACTTATAAACGAAGTGTATTAGCATCATGCAAGTTAAGTTCTTCGTCGTATCTGATATTATTATGTCTCGAAACAAAAATAATATACGATTTTTAAAATGTTTTTAAATTCCAATTCATGGCAAGGAGAATTGCTTGACGTTCTGCCTGTTTATAAGAAGGTATCCGTGATAACAAAAAAACTCGCTCAGCGAGTTTTTTTGTACATGTTAAAAGAAACAACTTGTAAGTTTATTTATATTAGGTTTTTTAATTTGCTGTTTGTCGCCTCTTAATTACCTTAAGTCTTGTAAATTCTTCTCTCTCTTTTTCTTCAAGAGCATTTTGAATCTGATTAACAAGAGAAGAGTAGTTTGGAATTGTAATATTCTTTAGAGCGTTCGCTCTTTTTTGGGTTTTATTAATATTAGTAGCCAAGCGATAGGCTGAATTCTCAATCATAGACAAACGTATGGTAAGCTCTTTCACCTTGTTAAAGCGTTTTGTCGCTTCATCAAGGGATAATTTCGTTTGGAAAAAAGCATAAGTAGGTTTGCCTGGTGTGGTATCATATTCAACCAAGGGAATCTCGGTACCCATAATACTACGCTGTTTGATTTCGATGGAATTTTCTTCAGGAACCGTTTCAGAAATTTCTGAAATATGATTAATACCCATCTCAATATTCGCCTGTTGCAGAGCAAGATAAGCAGAAGAGAAGGTGTTATCGATTTCAGACTGAACATCTTTTGCTGTATCGATTAACTCCATGAGTTCTCTCATTAAAATATTACGTTTCTTATCCATCAATTCGTAACCTTGCTTTGCTAATTTCAGAGAATTCTTAGCTAATATTAAATTACCCTTAGTGGGAAAGGTATTCGGATTCATGGGATCACCTCAATTCGCTTATGCTTGATTTTTGTTAAAATACAAATCCAAGATCTTTGTATCAATACGGTCTAATTCTTCTCTAGGAAGAAGCTTTAATAACTCCCAACCTTTATCCAGTGTCTGAACGATGGTTCTATCTTCAATACGACCTTGAGAGATGAATTCTTGCTCCATAGCAGCACCAAACTGTAAGTATTTTTTATCTACTGGAGATAATTCATCCTCACCGATAACACTTGCTAAGGCTCTGGCTTCACCCACACGAGCATAAGAAGAGAAGAGCTGGTTTGCTAAATCCTGATGATCCTCTCTGGTAAACCCTTTACCGATACCATCCTTCATAAGACGGGAGAGGGAAGGCAGAATGTTAATAGGCGGATAAATCGACTTTTGGTGTAAGGAACGTTCGAGAACGATCTGTCCCTCTGTAATATATCCGGTTAAGTCAGGAATTGGATGTGTAATATCATCATTTGGCATTGTTAAAATCGGAATCTGTGTAACAGAACCTTTACGGCCATGAACGATACCAGCACGCTCATATAGAGTAGCTAATTCACTATATAAGTAACCTGGATAACCCTTTCTACTTGGAATCTCACCCTTGGAAGAGGATACTTCACGCATCGCTTCTGCAAAGGAAGTCATATCAGTTAAAATAACAAGAATGTGCATTCCTTTTTCAAAAGCAAGGTATTCTGCAACAGTTAATGCAACCTTAGGTGTAATAAGACGTTCTACCACAGGGTCATTAGCTAAGTTCAAGAACATAACCACGTGATTACTTGCACCGCTTTCTTCAAAGGTTCTTCTAAAGAAATCGGCAACGTCATGTTTAACACCCATGGCAGCAAATACAATACCAAATTCTTCAGTGGAGTCTTCCCCAAGGGAAGCTTGCTTAACGATTTGAGCTGCTAAAAGGTCATGTGGAAGACCATTTCCCGAGAAGATAGGAAGCTTTTGACCACGAATTAATGTTGTTAAGCAGTCAATTGCTGAAATACCTGTTTTAATATAGTTACGAGGATATTCTCTTGAAACGGGATTTAATGGGAGACCATTAATATCTCTTTTGGTTTCAGCAACAATTTTGCCAAGACCATCAATTGGCTGACCTACACCATTAAAAACACGGCCTAACATATCAGGAGATAAATCAACCTCCATGGGATGACCGGTTAATTTTGTATGGGTATTGAACAAGGACATATCCTCTGTACCCTGGAAAACTTGTATAATTGCTTTATCTTCATATAATTCTACAATACGGCCAATTTTCTTTTTGTTGCCTTCTACGGTTAATTCAACGATTTCATCGAAGGAGGCATCTCTAACACCCTCAAGAGCGATAAGGGGGCCGTTAATTTGACTTAGTCCTAAATATTCTATCGACATAATAAATTACGTTCCTTTCTTTCCTTCTTATGCATTCGTCTTCATAATCTTATCATAGAATTCATCAATCATTGCCTTGTATTCATCAAATTTATGCAATTCATCGTTAGCAACATCATATTTAATGGATATAACTTTATCAAATACATTACTTTCTTTTAATAAGGACATTGGCATGCTGCGGTCAATCAGAAGCTTAGCTTTATGATACAAATAAAGAGCTGTCTGCATCATTTTCAGCTGTTTTGCCATCGGTACATAGGTATCGGAGGGGTGATAAGCATTCTGTTGAACAAAACCAAGTCGGATAACTCTTGCAATTTCAAGAACTAATTTCTGATCATCTGGTAATACATCACTACCAATGAGCTTAACAATTTCATTTAACTGATTTTCCTGCGTTAAGATGTTAAGAATCTGATTTCTGCATTCTACGAAATCTTCTCCTACATTCTTAATATACCAAGGCTCAAGATCGGAAAGATACTCACTATAGCTGGTTAACCAGTTGATAGCAGGGAAGTGTCTTGCGTAAGCAAGTGATTTATCAAGTCCCCAGAAACAACGAACGAAACGCTTGGTGTTCTGTGTAACTGGTTCAGAGAAATCACCACCTTGAGGGGAAACCGCACCGATAATGGATACACTGCCTTCGCTATAATTTAAATTCTGCATAAAGCCAGCTCTTTCATAGAAAGCGGAGAGTCTGGAAGCAAGATATGCAGGGAAACCTTCTTCCGCAGGCATTTCTTCAAGACGACCGGATAACTCACGAAGAGCCTCAGCCCAACGAGAAGTAGAGTCAGCCATGATAGCAACATGATAACCCATATCACGGTAATACTCAGCTAAGGTAATACCTGTATAGATACTAGCCTCACGAGCTGCAACTGGCATGTTGGAGGTATTTGCAATCAAAGTTGTACGATCAAGAAGAGGATTACCAGACTTAGGATCCACAAGTTTTGTGAAATCTTCCAGTACCTCTGTCATTTCATTACCACGCTCACCACAACCAATGTATACGATAAGATCGGCGTCGGACCATTTCGCCAGCTGATGCTGGGTCATAGTCTTACCAGTACCAAAACCACCAGGAATAGCAGCGGTGCCACCCTTAGCGATAGGGAACAGAGTATCAATAATTCTTTGTCCGGTTACCAAAGGACGGTCAGCAGGATAACGTTTTGCTGTTGGTCTTGGAACACGGATTGGCCATTTTTGAGTTAAGGATAATTCTTTTTCCTGACCGTTATTATCTGTAATTGTAACGATTGTATCTTTAATTGTGTATTTACCGTCTGCTACAACTTTTGTTACAACACCATTTACATCTGGAGGCACCATTGACTTGTGAACAATAGCTCTGGTTTCAGGAACTTCAGCAATGATGGTTCCGCCATATACCTTATCGCCAGGTTTCACTGTAACGTGTACATCCCAAAGTTTTGAAGTGTCTAGTGCATCAACTGAAACACCTCTGGAAATAAAAGCGCCAGACTGTTTTGCAATTTCTTGTAACGGACGTTCAATACCGTCAAAAATGTTACTGAGGATACCAGGTGCCAGGGTTACTGAAATAGCAGAACCTGTTCCTGTAACTTCATCACCGGGTTTTAATCCGGTTGTTTCTTCATATACCTGAATTGTGGTTTTACCGGATACTAGACCGATTACCTCGCCAACTAGCTTATCCTTACCTACTAAAACCATTTCACCTATTTTAAAGGCTTCATTCCCACCAACGAATACGATGGGTCCGTTAATACCATTAATTTTACCTATTACGTTCATAAGGATAAACTCCTTTTCCTAATCTTAAAGAGTAAAAGAACTCTTAGCTTCTTCCAATTTCGTTAAAAACGAATGATCAATCAGAATACTGCGTGATGGAATAACAGCACGTATTCCACCTAAAAACTCACGGTTACTAACCGTTAATGAAACACCGGTTTTTTCTTCAAGTGCTGCCTTTTTGCTTGCATCAGATGGATCAATATAGATTGTGATCTGATCTCCTTTAGCAAAAGTAGTGGCACCTGTAATGTGTGCATACAGTAATTCGTCGTATGCAGGGGTGTTCTTATATTCCTCTAACTTCTTTTTTACATCAGCAAATATTAGTGTGGAATACTCTGCAGTTTTTTCTAACACCTTACGTCTATTTTCAATAGAAGCAGCAGAACTTCTTCGATTTCTTTCACGAAGAATGTTATCAGAAGCAGTACGATATGCAGCATCCGCTTTACGAATAGCAGCTTCCTTTCGAGATGCAAAGTGTTTTTGCAGTGTCTTTTTATATTCATCTACGATCTCGATGTTCTGTTTCGTAGCACTATCAATTACTGAAGTATAGAAATGCTCTAATTTTTCATCAAGAGTCATAATTACCTCCAATTTATAATTTTAAACCAATGGCTTCATTAACATAGGATGTAATAAAGTCCGGTTTACGTCCGGTACCATGTCTGTCTGGTATTTCAACAATTAAGGGAATTCTCCTGTTTAATTTTACATCATTAATGATTTCAGGAAATTCGTTGCTTAATTTTTCTGTGATTAGTATGATACCAATGGTTTTATCGGAAAGTACTTTATCTAATTCAACTTTTAATTCGGGCTTGGTATGTACCACAACACCATGAACACCCGACAATTTCATTCCGGTATAAGTATCTACATTGTCACTGATCAGATACATACGCATATAAATAACCATGCCTTTCTAGTTTTTATAATTATGAATTTAAGATCATTAAGGAGATGATGAAACCATAGAGACAAACGGACTCAGCCAAACCAACGAAGATTAAGGATTTACCCATGATAGAAGAGTCTTCGCTAAGAGCACCTAATGCAGCAGAAGCAGCGGAAGCAACGGCAATACCACCACCGATACCGGATAAACCAGTTGCAAGAGCAGCTGCAATATATTTCCAGCTATCAACAGATGCTGCAGCGGCAGTAGCTTCAGCAGCGGATACATGACCAGTGAAAATGGATACGTTAGCAATTAATAAGAAACTGAAGAATAAGAATACGTTAAATCCAAGTGCAGCTTTAAAACCGCCTTTTGTTTTTTTGCTGTAAAAAAATGAACCAAAAGGAATAATGATACTTAATAATAATGCGATAACAGTAAGAATTTGAATAGACATGATAAGTCCTCCTTAGAATTTAAAAATATAATTTTTTATTTATTCATGACAAGTGAAACGACTTGTGGTTTCATCTTGCTTATAACAAGTTTGCTATGCAAATTTGTTTTATCACTACAAGTAAAACTGTAGCATTAGTTTAACTTGCTTTTATAGGGCTTGAATTCTCGCCCATTACCCTTGTAGAAGCGGCTAAACATTTCGTAGTATTCAAGACGTAATACCTGAATACCAACAACAAAGCCTTCCAGTAAGGAAACAACTAAATTTCCTAATATTAATACAATAATATTTAAGTTACCTGTTTCAGCACCAGCAAGAAGCATTACAACTGCCATCATACCAGCATGGCTTAGTGCAAAGGCTCCAACTCGAAGGAAGGAGATGGTATTTGTCAAGTAGCTTAGTAAAACTTCAAACATTTCAAAGAATGCTTCCATAAAAAACATTCCTTTATTTTCAGGAAAAATATGCGCTTTTTTCTCAATTAAATGAGTGAGTGGTTCTCTAAAGAAGAGAATAATAAGCGGTATACCTAAAAATATAAACAATACGATTGCTCCAGGCATAGCGTGACCCGTAAAGATTAATGCAACACTTGAAATCATAGCTGCATAGAAGACCAGCCCGGCAACACCATTGATATCAAAAAATACTTTACCCCAATCCTTGGTTCTTATGTTATTAATAATAAAAATTATCATGGTTGTTAAGATGAGAAGTACACCAAAGCCAACGGTGGTAAATAATATGGTCATTACGTTTTCTCTTGGAGAGAGCCAAATAGGGTGCAGCGTATGCTCAAATCCAAAAATACTGCCGTACATAAAGCCGAATATGGTGGAGAAAACACCTGCGGTTGCAATAATAGCAGCCAGAGCCATCTTCTTGTACTTATAGAGCAAATATCCACCTATCGCTAAACATAAGCCCTGTCCGACATCGCCAAACATAATACCAAAAATTATTGAGTAGGTCAGTGCTACGAAAGAAGTTGGATCCATTTCATCGTAGGCAGGCAAACCATACATTTTTATAAACATTTCAAAAGGCTTAAATATTCTAGCGTTTTTAAGCTTAATAGGCGGCTTTTTCTGAACATCAGCCTGCCCCTCATTAAAGAAACAGTACATCAAATCGTCTTGTTCTGCATCCTTCAATAATAAATCGCCCTCTTCATCTGAAATCCATCCGCAGATTATATAGAAGACGTCGTGTAATCCGCGATCCCTGGTACAAGCAGCGTATTTTCTAACATCAAAATTATTAGATAGAACAAGGATTGCCTCATGTGCTTGTAAAATCTCTTTGGCATGTTCATTTAAACGCTTCTTAATTTCTAAGTTTAAAGCATCGAGTTCGCGGTTAATCTCATTAATCTTTTTCACAATTGATTGATAGGATTCCTCTGGGGTTCCCTCATAAGCATCCGGAACTCTTACCTGTTCAAAGTGAAGGGAGTTAAAGATTGCATCAGTTTCTGCAGCTTCATTTGCTGGAACAAAGTAAATACCCCATACATAGGTACGTTCTCGTTCACATTCATAAAAAACAGTAGTCAAATTCTCATAAACATACTTGGAGAATTTTGTGTAAAACTCCGTTGGAATTTTACCAAAACGATATTTAATAAACTTCAAATTAATAATTTGATGAATATTGTAATCCAAGTGTCTGAAATGCTCTATCTGTGATAAAAGCTCATTAAATTCCTGTCTTTGATTTTTTAGGTCATGCTTCTTTTCATTAAGATCGGAGAGCAGGGAATATGATTTCTTTATTACCGCAGCAGCTTCATCAAAGGTCAATCGTTGACTGGTTGAAATATCAATTGGATCAACTCGTTTAATAAGTTCCTCGGATTTACTTTGTATTTCCTTATAAGGATTAACTTCAACCAAAGGCTTTAAGTCATATGTGGTTTTCAACTCAGTTAACGCATTTTCAAGATGAATATCATATTTTGTGAGATATTGATTAATAACACGGTCAAAATCATCCTTTGGACCAGTGATACTAATAAATCTCATTTTTTCAATCATGTCTCCACCTCCATTTTAGTGCAATTGTAGATATTCTTGTTTCTTTTTAACATCCAAGCCATAGCGGATACATTCCAGTGCTGTTGTTAATAAACTAATTTCTTTATCTTTGCGATATAAATAGTAATTTACGACAGTCATGGAAGCAGGATATTTCTTCATATTATATCGATATATCTTGCTGATAATTCTTTCATATTCATGCTCCATCGTGCCATCTTTTAAAACTGTAACAAAATCTTTGTATTTTGTTGTTAATAGGAGGTTGAAAAATTCGTCCAAGGTAACAGCTGAAATTAATCTGCTTAACTGTTGGGCAGTAAGCTTATAATTTATTGGTATTAAATAAGTAAGTATATCAGCTGCACTCATATCATACATACGCTTGGAACGATAAATCCACATAATATTAAGAAGATCAATCTCTTTACCTAATCGATAGGTAAAAGCTTTTCGATTGTTTCCGTCAAGAGCTTTCTCCTTAAGCCTCCAGGATTTTGTAAAATAATAAATATCCAGAGCCATTTCATAATCAAAGGAAGATAAACCAGTTTTACTGCTTAATTTTGAAAGCAGTTCATAGTACTGTGTTCCTTTTAAATTATTAATGTATTCTTCCATAGAACGAGAAGCAGTCAGTTTCGTAACATCAATGGGTGAATGCTTTGTAAAGAAATGATTAAACAAAGACAAGTCATAATCATTCTCGTTCGTATGAATTAAACGGATACATGCCTTTAATACGTTCACTTCATATCGAAAGAAGATAAGTTCTAAATCATTACGCTGTTTATCCGAGGCAAAATGATAGATCTTTGCATAATCCAGATAAAGTGCATTGATAAATACTCGCTCAGCTTCTCCGCGATGTACTTCCCGTTCATCGTATTTTTGAAAGAGGTCATGATATCCAGGGTGCTTTTTTAAAAAAGCAATAAAATCGGGTACAGTTTCAAGGTTAATAATTTGCTGCAAGTCTGATTTACTTATTAAACGCTGACTCATAGCTCTAACCTTAGTATTTATACCGCTATAAGATATCGAAGTATTCATATAAATAACCATACCTTTCTCACTACCGGCATACTTTGGATTGCAGACACAAAGTTGCAAAGTGAATTTGAATCTAGCTTCTTATTTACGTATTATGGATTGAAAAACACTGTCAACAAGAGCATCATGGTTCACTTTATAATGGTTTTCAAGGTCTTGGAGTTGTTTGCTACTACTTTCTATTAGATGTTGTTTTTCGGACTCCAGATCCTTCTCGGCCTTCATTAAAAGCTGATTAACCTTTACGTTATTAGCTTCTGCAATTTCGGCTTCCATTATCGCGATTGCTTTTTCATTTTCTTCAAACAATTCATTTTTTTCATCATTGGCTCGTTCTAATATTTGATTTGCTTTTTGCTCAATATCAAATAAGAGACCAATTACTTTCTCCATTCGTTTACCTCCTATCAATCGACAATGTTAAGATAATCATACATTTTTTATTTATAAATGCAATAGTTAATATGTACAATTTAGCAAAAAAACATTATTATTTTTTGTTTAAATCTTTTACTAGCCATGTTTTGAAAACGATTAAGTTAATTATTTTAAATTTGTTAAAAAAGACTTGCAAAAAAATACGAAAAGGATTAAGATGATTTATGTAAGCAATAGGCAATTATTATAAAAAACGAATTATTGCTTACGGAAAATACAACATATTGTGGATTTTCGTAGAAACGATTTGTTAAATATTATAATTAATGAATCAAATTAGCAGATTAATTGTTTAAAACGACAGATTAACATAACAGAAAACGATTAAGTAAACTACATCCAAGATATGGTAATGATATTTAGTCGAAATCAAAATACTTGCGAAGAAGGAGTTTTATCGTGATTTCAATTAAGGATGTATCCGCCAGGTGTGGCGTATCAGTTGCAACTGTTAGTAAAGCACTTAATGATCATAGTGATATAGCAGAGGCAACAAAAGAAAATGTTAGAAGAATAGCAAAAGAGATGGGCTACTTTCCGAATTCTTCTGCAAGGGCTTTAAAGACCAATCGTACCTATAATATAGGAGTGTTATTTGTGGATGAAGCACAGAGTGGATTAACCCATGAGTACTTCGCTAATGTATTGGACAGCTTTAAAGTTGAAGCAGATCGAAACGGTTATGATATAACATTTATAAGTAAGCATACGGGACATAAGAATATGTCCTACTATGAACATAGCAAATACCGTGGAGTAGACGGAGTAGTAATTGCATGTATTGATTTTTCTGATCCGCAGGTTGTAGAGCTGATCCGTGGCGAATTGCCTGTAGTTACAATTGATCATGTATTTGACAACAGAAGTGCTATTATTTCCGATAACGTAAAAGGTATGCATGACCTGATTACCTATATTTACGAAAAGGGGCACAGAAAAATTGCATATATTCATGGAGCAGATTCCTCAGTAACGCAAAATCGTGTAGGAAGTTTTTATAAGACACTTTTTGAACTCGGGTTAAATGTTTCAGATGACTATGTAAGAAGTGGTATCTACCATGATCCGGTAACAACAGCAAAGATTACAAAGGAGCTTTTAGAACTGAAGGACAGACCGACCTGTATTATATTCCCAGACGATTTTTCGACAATCGGAGGTATGAATGCAATAAAGGAGATGGGGCTACGAATTCCAGAGGATATTTCCATTGTAGGTTACGATGGTATCTTATTATCACAGGTTTTGGAACCAAAACTTACAACGCTTCAGCAGGACACAAGAGCCTTAGGCAGAAGTGCTGCTGAAAAGTTAATTGCATTAATTGAAAATCCAAAAGCATCCGTTATAGAAAGAGTTGTAGTGGAAGGAAATGTACTTCACGGCAAATCAGTACGCGATTTGAATGAAAGCAAATCAATAATAAATAGAAAGGGCTGAGACAAGAAATAATTAAATAAGGAAGTTTCTTAAAACTATACTTTTCTTAACTTAAGAAAAGTTGTAAAGTTTTTCGATTATATTTTGTACTCTCTCCTGGGGAGGTTGAGATGTTATGAAATGTAATACATAGGTTTAATATTTTGTATTATTTAATGCTTTATACGAAACAATATGATGAGTGGGAGTTCTTATATAATTCCGTATAAAGGATTAAGGTAACTCAGGCATTACTATCGCAGCAATGCGGTATAAAATTAAATGCAAAACTAATTATCATTTAACAAATTTGAGGGAGGATTTAAGAATGAAAAAGAAGTTATTAAGCGTTCTCCTTGTTGTAGCTATGGTTTCTACGATGTTCGTAGGCTGTGGTAACAAGGACAAAGATGACGACAGTACGAAAACACCAACAAAAGCAGCAGGTACAACAGATCCTACGGATAAACCATCCGATGATACTGATACACCAGTAGCATCAGATGAAGGTAAAGTATTAAACATTCATTGTTGGAATACTGAATTCCATGATCGAGTAGCAGCTTATTTTCCTGGCTATGTAGAGAATGCAGATGGCACAGGAACAATTGGTGATGTAACTGTTAACTGGGTAGTTACACCTAGCCAGGATAATGCTTATCAGAATGCACTTGATGCAGCATTAATTGCACAGGCTGATGCAGCAACAGATGAAAAAGTTGACCTTTTCTTAATTGAAGCTGACTACGCTTTAAAATATGTGAATGCAGCTACACCTGTTGCTATGGATGTTACTGAGCTTGGTCTTACTGCTGATGATATGAAAGATCAGTATCAGTATACCAAGGACATCGTTACAGATGGTAATGGTGTTATTAGAGGTACTACATGGCAGGCAACTCCTGGATTATTTGCTTACAGACGTTCTATCGCTAAGGATGTATTAGGAACAGATGATCCTGCTGAAGTTCAGAAGAAGTTAAGCAACTGGGATAATTTTAATGCTGTTGCAGCTGATATGAAAGCAAAAGGCTATACAATGTTATCCGGTTATGATGATTCTTATAGAACCTTCTCCAATAACATGTCTGGCCCTTGGGTACAGGATGGAAAGGTTGTAGTAGATGAGAACTTAATGAAGTGGGTTGATCAGACTAAGACCTTTACTGACAATGCATATAACAATAAGACTTCCCTCTGGGCAGATGGCTGGACAGCTGATCAGAGCCCTGCTGGTAAGACCTTTGGTTTCTTCTATTCCACATGGGGTATTAACTTTACATTACTTGGTAACTCTTTAGCAGATCCAGATGCTGAGAAAGCTGTAGGAAATGGTATCTACGGTGATTGGGCTGTTACTGAAGGTCCTCAGCCTTATTATTGGGGTGGAACATGGATTTGTGGCGCTGTTGGCACTGACAATCCTACTTTAGTTAAAGAGATTATGTATTCCTTGACTTGTGATGCTGCTAATATGAAGAAGATCACTGAAGAAACACAGGATTACACAAATAACCAAACTGCTATGAATGAACTTGCTAACAGTGATTTCAAATCCGATTTCTTAGGCGGACAGAATCACATTGCATTATTTGCAGCAGCAGCTCCTAAAATTGATATGAGCAAGATCTCTCCTTATGATCAGGGATGTAATGAATCCTTCCAGAAGGCATTCAAGGATTATTTTGATGGTGTAGTTGACAAAGATACTGCATTACAGAACTTCTATACTGATGTTAAGGTTAAATATCCAGAGTTAACAACTGACTAATTAATATAATTATTTATAAGAATACAGGATGAAGAGTAATCTGCCAAATGAGGAGTCATCTTCATAGGATGAAGAATATCTTCATCCTGTATTTTTGAGAATAAACATTTATTTTATTGATTGAAAATCGAATGTAATTATTTTACATTAATATTAAAAAAGTCCTTATGAAACCATAAGACAGGCAGGAGGTTATATGTTTAAGAAAAAATCAAGCTGTGTCAGCTATACGAAATGGGGATATATTTTCTTAATTCCATTTTTCCTTATCTACGCGATTTTTTCATTAACACCACTCATTTCTACATTCTATAACAGCTTTTTTAAAAATTTTATGTCCGGTCTTACTCAGGTGGGTCCTGATTTTGTTGGTTTTGATAATTATAAAGCAATATTTTCAGATGCTATGATATGGACTTATACAAAAAATACATTAATTATGTGGCTTTTAGGATTTGTTCCGCAGATATTGGTATCCTTATTATTAGCAGCCTGGTTTACCGACGTAAGATTAAGATTAAAGGGAGCCGGATTTTTTAAGACAGTCATTTATTTACCAAATCTTATTATGGCTGCAGCATTTGCCATGTTATTCTTCTCAATGTTTTCTGATATTGGGCCTATAAATAATATTTTACAGAGTATTGGTATTATTGATGAACCATTTCGTTTTACATCTACAGTTTGGGGTACAAGAGGGCTTGTTGGATTAATGAACTTCTTAATGTGGTTTGGTAATACAACAATACTTTTAATGGCTGGTATGATGGGTATCGACACTGCATTATTTGAAGCGGCAGAAGTTGATGGTGCAAAGTCTTTCCAGGTTTTTCGATTGATTACAATGCCTTTGTTAAAACCTATTTTCATTTTTGTACTTATAACTTCCTTAATCGGTGGTATTCAGATGTTCGATGTTCCACAGATTTTAACAAATGGTAGTGGTACACCAAACAACTCAACCATGACTCTTATCATGTATTTAAATAAGCATTTATATAGTAAGAATTATGGTATGTCTGGAGCGCTTTCAGTAATTCTATTTGTTATTACCGGTATTTTAAGTATGATTGTATTCTTTAGATTAACTAAAAAAGAGAAATAAGGAGGGGTGAACATGACAGAAAAGGGTAATACTTTTGGTATATTTTTTAGACGTTTTATAGCTTATATCGTTTTGGGACTTTTGACGATTGTTTGCCTATTTTCCTTTTATATATTATTAGTTAACTGTACCAGAAACAATGTTGAAATTCAAAGAGGGTTTTCTATTATACCAGGAGACTCCTTCATTCGTAATTTTAACAATCTAATGGATAATAATCAGCTTCCGGTATTCACTGGTATTGTTAACAGTTTTATTGTAGCGGCAGGTAGTGCAATCTTAACAACTTATTTTTCGGCTTTAACCGCTTATGCGATTCATGCATATGATTTTAAACTTAAAAGATTTGCTTTTACCTTTATTTTATTAATTATGATGGTACCGGCACAGGTTTCTGCTCTAGGTTTTATTAAATTAATGAGATCTTGGGATTTATTAAATAATTTTATTCCATTAATCGTACCTTCCATTGCAGCACCAGTCGTATTCTTCTATATGAAGCAATATATGGAGAGTGCCTTACCACTTGAAATTGTCGAGGCAGCAAGAATTGACGGGTCACATGAATTTAGAGCATTTAATAAAATAGTTCTTCCTATTATGAAACCAGCAATCGCAGTTCAAATGATATTTGCTTTTACTGGTTCCTGGAATAATTACTTTATACCAAGCTTAATTCTTAATAAGCCAGAGATGAAAACACTTCCTCTGTTAATCGCACAGTTACGAAGTGCAGACTTCCTGAAGTTTGACTTGGGGCAGGTGTATATGATGATAGCAATATCGATTTTCCCTGTGGTCATTGTGTACTTATTCTTATCAAGAAGCATTGTGCAAGGTATTGCCATTGGTAGTGTGAAAGGTTAATACTATTTTAAATTTAAAGCTGATAAAGTTTATGATAAAATAATCTTTATCAGCTTTTTTGTTATCAAAAATAATTTCATATTGGCACATGGTAATAATAACCACATTAAATAGAAAAATATACTACAACATATTGACAATGAATCCATATGAATATATAATAAAGTCAACCGGTGAATACACCGGTTTGATTTTAAGATAATAGTTTGATTATCAAAGTAATATTTGTGAATGTATTGAGCCAGGAGGAACAGTATGACGATGAAGCCATTAATAATAGGAGATTTAATTGCACGCATTCCCATTATTCAAGGGGGAATGGGTGTAGGTGTAAGCAGATCAAAGTTAGCAGGTGCAGTAGCCAAAGAAGGCGGTATCGGAATTATATCCACAGCACAGATTGGGTACGATGAGCCGGATTTTAACAAACATCAGATTGAAAGTAATCTCTTAGCTATTAAAAAGCATCTTAAACTTGCAAAAGAGAACTCGAAAGGCGGTGTTGTTGGTGTTAATATAATGGTAGCAACGAAACAGTACGAGAAATATGTTAATGCTGCCTGTGAAGGTGGAGCCGATGTAATTATCTCTGGTGCTGGTCTTCCAATATCCTTACCTGAGTTAGTGGCTGGTTTTAAAACAAAGATTGCACCAATTGTATCCAGTATAAAAGCAGCATCTGTTATATTAAAAATGTGGGATAAGAAGTATAAAAGAACAGCAGACTTTATTGTAATTGAAGGACCACTTGCTGGAGGACACTTGGGATTTAGTAAGGAGCAGTTGAATCAAATCGATGATTTAGACTATGATAATGAAATTAAAGGGATTATTGAATGCAAAAAGGAATATGAAGCAAAGTATAATCAATCAATTCCAGTGGTGGTTGCAGGCGGAATCTATGATAAAGAAGATATTAAGCATGCACTTGATCTTGGAGCAGATGGTGTTCAAATTGCGACGAGGTTTGTAGTAACTGAAGAATGTGATGCAAGTCAGGAGTATAAGAATGCATATTTGGCTGCTAAAGAAGAGGATGTCAAAATTGTAATCAGTCCGGTTGGAATGCCTGGGAGAGCGCTAAGAAATCCATTCTTAAGCACAGTGGATAAGGGTAGAGTCGCAGTAAAAAAATGTTACAACTGTCTGGAACATTGCAATCCTAAAGATACGCCATATTGCATAACAAAAGCTTTAATTAATGCAGTGGAAGGAAATATCGAGGAAGGACTAATTTTCTGTGGTGCAAAAGTTCATAAACTAACTCAAATGACCACAGTAAAGAATATTTTTGAAGAACTTGTTTTTTAACCAAGAAACTAAATAATCTTGATTGACATATTGAAGTTATCTGTTTTTTTACATGCGAATTATATTTAGAATTATATAAGAGTTATAAGTTAAATGAATTATGTACTAAGATATCGCTTAGACTTATTCCTACAGTACTTAGGTAGGATAAGCTAAGCGTTTTAAATAGATTAAGGCGAATAATGCTTCATTATTATGTTATATATTAATCTGGTTAAAGTTTTAACTTTATTATTATCAAATTGTGATTTTCGTCACAGAAATAATAAGCAGTAATCACTATACTAGGAATAATATTCTTTGCATGAATAATCTTAAACGAATAAATGGGATATTAATCTTTAAATTTGATATAATTTATATATGGAAATATTTTGTTTCTTTGATAAAATAATAGGTAAGAGAATTAATGAAAATGAACATAAAGTACAGAATGTACTTTTACTATATTTTATTTGGCACTAAACGCCACAATGGAGGTAAAAAATGAAAAAACAAGTTGGAGTTATAGGTCTTGCAGTAATGGGTAAAAATCTGGCACTTAACATTGTCGATCACGGTTTTTCAGTTGCTGTATACAATCGTTCCTCTGAGAAAGTGGATGAGATTGTAGGTGAAGCTGAAGGAAAGGATCTTCTTGGTACTTATACCATAGAAGAATTTGTAGAGTCTTTGGATTTACCTCGCAAGATTATACTTATGGTGAAAGCGGGAGAGGCAGTTGATAGTACTATCCGTCAGTTATTACCCTTTTTATCTCAGGGAGATATCATTATGGATGGGGGTAACTCTTATTACGTTGATACCATCCGCAGAAGCAAGGAGCTGGAGGCGCAAGGATATTATTTCCTAGGAGTTGGTATTTCTGGTGGAGAAGAAGGTGCTCGGTTCGGTCCGGCTATCATGCCAGGCGGTAACAAAGAAGCTTATAAATATTTGGAACCAGTTCTTACTGCAATTTCTGCTAAAGTTGGCAGTGATAATTGCTGTACTTATATTGGCGATAATGGTGCAGGTCATTTTGTCAAAATGGTGCATAATGGAATTGAATATGCCGATATGCAATTGATAAGTGAAGCGTATGCAATAATGCGAAAGGTACTTCGACTTTCTCCGTCGGAGCTTCATGAAGTCTTTACTGATTGGAATAAAGGGGAACTTAACAGTTACCTTATAAATATTACAGCAGATATCTTCGCTAAAAAGGATACAGAAGCAGAGGGATATCTGGTTGACAAAATCCTTGATGTTGCTGGTCAAAAAGGAACAGGGAAGTGGACAGGTCAGATTTCACTTGATTTAGGTGTTCCTACACCAACCATCACCACAGCCGTATATGAGAGATATCTTTCTTCTAAGAAGAGTGAACGAGTGGCTGCCAGCAAAATATTAAAAGGACCTGGAGATTTAGATACGAAGAGTAAGGAATTTGTGGAAGCAATTCGTAAAGCACTCTATGCAAGTAAAATTTGTGCTTATGCACAGGGTTTTAGTTTATTTCGTGAGGCTTCAAAAGAGTATGGCTGGAAATTGAATTATGGAGAAATTGCAAAAATATTTCGTGGCGGCTGCATCATTCGAGCTCAGTTTCTTAATCAAATCAGCAGTGCCTATGAGAAGAATCCAAAGTTAGTTAATTTAATGCTAGAAGATTATTTCAAGGATATTATAAGTAATTATCAAGTGGAATGGAGAGAAGTAATCAAGACAGCAATCACAGCTGGTATTTCTGTACCAGCATTTACAAGTGCACTTTCTTATTATGACAGTTACCGCAGCGATGAATTACCAATGAACTTGTTACAAGCGCAGAGAGACTATTTTGGTGCTCATACGTACGAGAGGACAGATAGGGACGGCGTGTTCCATACACAGTGGTAGGAACAAAACAAGTCGAATTATTTTATGAATAAAAAGCTTTAAACAAAAGTTGTAAAGGAGGGGTGTAAATGAAGACAGAACAGAACGACCATTTAGAGGTTAATTTATCTTCCATCTTAGTAATCTTCGGTGGCACAGGCGATTTAACGCATAGAAAATTGATGCCAGCTATCTACAATTTAATTAGAGATAAGATGATTCCGGAACATTTTGCAATTGTCTGTGTTGGAAGAAGAGATAAGACACAGGAAGAATATAAGAAAGAGATTTATGATTCCATTCATAAACATTCCAGAAATAAAGTTCAGGAGGAAATCTGGAATCAACTACAAGAGATGATTTATTATTATCAGTATGATTTTACTCATATTGATGAATTTATCAGCTTGAAAAGTTATCTTGAGGAACTGGATGCAAAGGTAGGAACTGATGGCAATCGTGTATTTTATCTTGCGGTTGCACCAGAATACTTTGAAACCATAGTTCAAGGACTTCAGGTTAGTAAAATGGCAACGACACCTGGTTCCTGGAGTAGATTAATAATAGAAAAGCCCTTTGGTAAGGATTTAAAGACTGCGAGAGCCTTAAATAACAAGCTACTGGAGGTTTTTCCAGAGAAAAGTATATATCGCATTGATCATTACTTAGGAAAAGAAATGATTCAAAATATAATGGTGCTTCGTTTTTGTAATTCTATTTTTGAGTCCATTTGGAATAACAAGTTTATTGATAATATTCAGATTTCTCTAACTGAAACCTTAGGGGTTGGTACCAGAGGCGGATATTATGAGAATTCTGGTGCCATGAGAGATATGATACAAAATCATATTCTTCAGATATTAACACTAGTTGCCATGGAACCGCCAATTAACCTAAAGACGGACTCCATTCGAACAGAAAAACAGAAGGTATTAGAAGCAATACAAGAGATTACCCCGGAGTTTCTAAAGAACAATGTGGTATTCGGACAGTACGGAGCCGGCACGATTGAAGGAAATAGCGTAAGTGCCTATCGTGAAGAGATTAATGTTCCAAGTAACTCTGAGACTGAGACTTTTGTTGCAATGAAACTCTTTATTAATAATTTTAGATGGGCTGGAACACCTTTTTATATTCGTACAGGAAAACGTTTGGGTAAAAGTTCAGCAGAAATTGTGGTGCAGTTTAAAGATTTACCAAATATTCTTTATTTTCAAGATAAGGATGAACAGGAACCAAACTTATTAGTTTTACGAATACAACCAAATGTCGGTGTATTTTTTCAGTTCAACACGAAAGATTTTAATTCCTATAATGGAATTGTACCAACGAAAATGGATACCAGCCATTTGAATCCGATGCAGGGCAATACTCCCGAGGCATATGAACGTTTAATTTATGATATTCTAAGAGGAGATTCCACCCTGTTCTCTAGATGGGATGAGGTAGAATCCGCTTGGAGGGTAGCAGACCAGCTGATCCAATATCGTAAACAGAAAAAGAGTAAATTCCCTAATTATGACTCTGGATCTATGGGCCCGATTGCTGCATTTGAATTGTTAGCTAAAGATGGAAGAAAATGGTGGCATATATAAAAGGTATAGGTAAGATGCCACAGATAGGAGGTTACAAATGAATTTCGAGGATAAGAAAATATACGATATCTCTATGCCAATCACGCATAGTATGCCAGTATACAAAGGCAGGGATCAAAAACGTCCAATTCTTAAAGTGGAGAGCGATTTTCAGACTGGAACAATACATGAGAGTAAAATTGAGATGAACCTTCATACCGGTACCCATATGGATCGTACCCTTCATATGATTCCAGGGGGAAATACCATGGACACTTTTGAGGTTGGAGATCTCATTACAAAGTGCAGAGTACTGGACTTAACTTCAGTAAACGACAAAATTACAGAAGAAGACCTTATAAATAAAAAAATTGCAGAGGGAGAGTTCTTGTTACTTAAGACTAAGAATTCCTTTGAAAATATTCTTGAATCAGAATTTATTTATTTAGAACAATCAGGAGCAGAATATCTGGCTAAGTTTAAGCTGAAGGGTATTGGAATTGATGCTCTTGGAATTGAGAGAAATCAACCTGGCCATGAGACCCATCTGGCTTTAATGGAGGTAGGAGTTCATATTCTGGAAGGTTTACAATTAAAGGATATTGCGGAAGGAGAATACTTGCTCGTCGCACTTCCTTTAAATATAATCGGTGCGGAGGCAGCACCCCTTAGAGCAATTTTGCTGGAGCTATAAGAAATTCCTAATTATGGGCATATTTCATAAATTATACTTGGATCATGTATTATTATCAGAAAACAATGTATAAAAAATGATAATAAATTGATTTTATTTGGAAATAATTTGTGGCATTTATATAAAATCTCCTTGCTAGAACGGTAAAATTTTAATATAATATTGTATGGAATAAGTAGAAGCTGTTATAAACACAAATAATATTTATAACAGCTCTTTTTATGCTCATATAACAAATGAAAGGAATTATATATGGAAAAGAGGAGATACGGATTATTTACAGCTATCACCATGATAACCGGAATTGTTATTGGTTCTGGTATCTTCTTTAAAGCAGACAATGTATTAAGTTATACCAATGGAAATGTAATGTTGGGTATTATCATTTTTGTAGTTGCAGCAATCGCTATCGTGTTTGGTTGTCTAACAATATCACAACTTGCAGTGTTAACAGACAAGCCAGGAGGTTTAATCTCCTATACAGAAGAATTTGTTGGGATTGGGCCTTCCTGTGCCTTCGGCTGGTTCCAAACCTTTTTATACCTACCAACTCTTGCCGCTATTGTTGCTTGGG
>JAFACO010000478.1 GCA_023425485.1 Bacillota bacterium | reverse complement strand
ATGTTATATATTTTTGTTTGGCGAGAGCCAAACAGCGAGAAAACCATAGGTTTTCGAGCTTGGTTCTGATTACCTACCTTTGTATAATACCTTCTCAGAACCAATCAAAATATATAACAGATTAGCCGTGAAAGCTTGCTTTCTAAGGATAAAATGTTATATGTTTTTGTTTGGCAAGAGCCAAACAGCGAGAAAACCATAGGTTTTCGAGCTTGGTTCTGAATAGCACAATAAGTTAATTCATGTTCTTAATTAGTTGGTTCCCAGTCAATATTGAAGTATTCTTTCATCGCTTGTTTGTGATACTCATTTGCCTGTTGCGTTGCTTCGTCAGCATAATCAGCTGCTTTTTTCTTGCCAGTATCTACTAGAGTATGAATACCAATCTTATTAAAGTAATCCACACAGAAGTTCCAGTATCCGGCAATACTCATCCAGCCATAAGGAACGGGTCTGGTAATAGCTGCAAAATAGTTATCCCAGTAAGGTCCATCAACATCGTCGGTAGGATATAAGGCTCTGTAACCAGCCCAAACATCTGCATCCAAAGTAAGTGGTACAGGCATAGCATCTCTAATCAGAGGAGCTCCTGATGCGTTTGTAATACTTTCATCCTGATAGATTTCCAATTTAGCCTTCCAGCCATCTGCACCCCAACCCATGAATTTTAATAATTCATAAGCTTCTCTAGGATGCTCTGTAGATGCAGAGATACCACCCATATCAAGAGTTGCAACTGCATTTGCCACGCCATCAACCTTCTCTACGGAAGGAACTGGATATGGTACATAATTAATATTCAAATCTTTCTTGTATTCATCAGTATCCCAAAGATTCATGTAGGTCCAGTAAGACTCTGCCATCAGAGCAACACGACCGCTGGATCCTGCCCAAGCTGTAGAGTCACCTAACCAATTTTGCATGTCAATAGTATCTACGCCTGGTGCAACATAGCCATTTAACTTAAGATCTGCTTGTTCCTGCTCACCAATTGCCCATACACCTAAATTAAAGCCATTTCCATCCCAGCCAAATTCACCTTTAATCTTCTGGGAAGCCGCGATACCATACAAGCTGTCAAGTCTGATATTACCACCAATACCATAGTAAGCAGGTGATGCTGTCTTATCCGTTGTATCCTTAACTAATTGAATCATCTCTGCCCAGGTCCAGTTGGTAGCAGGCATCGGCTGGTTAAGTGTTTCCATTAATGTACGGTCAATATAGATAGCACTAGGGAAGTATTTTATAGGAGCTGCCCATTGTCTTCCAGAATCATAGGTACCAACAGCTAATTCATTAATGGTAGGCATTATGTTCTGATTTTCTGGATCTGCATTCCATAAATCTGTCATATCATACAGTAACTTATTGGAAAGAGCATAGTCAGCATTACCAAACATAAAGGCATCTGGCATTGTGCCTGCTGCAATCAAGTTGGTTAATGTAGTCTCATAATCTCCAACTACCACATAGGTAGATTCAACCTTAATATTTGGATATTTCTCCATGAATTTTTTAGCTAATTCCTGTGTAAGAACATCACTATCAAAGTTCATGTAAGTTAATGTAATTTCCTCTGTGGTCATAGGTGGTAAACCTGATTCATCAATAGCTGCTGCATCTGTTGGTGCTGTAGTTCCTTCGTTTGATGAATCATCCGGTGTTGCACCCTGTGTAACTCCTGGAGTAGTTTTATCATCCTTGTTATCATTTCCGCCAAAAACACAGCCTGATAAGAATGACACACACAATACAAGAGTCATTAGTAAACTTATTAGTTTCTTCATAATATCCTCCTCCAAAAATATAATTTTTCATTGTATAGTGCTTTTCACTATACAAGCTTTATGAAATATCATTTACACTACGCAAATGATTATTCACCTGTAATACCTGTACGATCAATACTTTCAACAAAGAATCTCTGCATGATAAAATACATAATTAGTACCGGGCCAATACTCAGCATTGTAGCTGCCATTCGTATTGATTCATTGTTGTCCTGAGTAGTTCCTTGCATGGCCATTCTCTGGAAATTACCATAGTTAACATCAAACTCCTTGAGCTGTATTAAAAGGGTGGTCCAATAACCCTTATCCGATGTATACCCAGAAATATACAACTGTGTTAAATAAGACTCATTCCAATACCAAACAATTGAGAATAAAAACACTGTGATAATTGCAGGTACTGCTGACGGAATAGATATTCTAAGGAAAGATCTAAAATAACCTGCTCCGTCAATATGAGCTGCTTCAATCAGTACCTTAGGCACTTGCTTAAAAAACTGATAAAAAATTAATATAAAAATTGGTGCATTCAGACCCTGGCCAAAAATAGATGGTAATATAAATGACCATAGGGTATTCGTAAGCTTTAGGTTATGGAAAAGCACATAGGTAGGCATCATAGTGATCTGTGATGGAAGTATATAAGAAAAGATCAATATAGCCATAAATAATTTCTTAAACCGAAAATCAAATCGTGCAAATCCATATCCAATAATTGAACACATAACAACATTAATAACTGTTGGTAAGCAGGTGATTACAACACTCTTAAAAAAGGTCGTCAGGTATTGCATGCTTTTTGCTGACTGAATGTAATTATCCAGGTAAAGCCTGCTGGGTATCCAGCTGATTGACGAATCCAGCAAATCATTCAGGCTCATAAAACTACGACTTATCATGAATAAGATCGGAAAGAGATATACAAAGCCAATACAGATGAGTAAGGCATATACAACGATTTGCTTTAACAGCCCGTCTTTCTCTCTCGAGCCCATTAATAATTTATGTAGCTTATTCTTATAAACTTCTTTACTATATCTAGGCCGCTTTATTCTTATGTTTTTCAATCCTAGCTGCATTTGACTTTCCCCTCCTTCTTGCTGTCTTTAGCGCTCTGGCTTGCTTCTTACTTTCCTTCTTGAAGTTCTTAACCATCTTGTCATAAGCATCTTTTCTAGTAAGCAGTACTACTGCAACAACACTCACCAATGCTGTAACAACTACCGAATATGCCCATGCCATTGCAGCCGCATAGCCATAACCCTTATTGCCGGCAAACATTGCTTGCTGAATAGCAGTAATTATACTGTTCTGTTCATTATTCGATAAAAAGATAATGGAATAAACTGCATTTAACAAAATCATTGGCTTAATGGTAGGCATTGTAATCTTCCAAAAGCACTCCCACCCTGAGCCTCCATCGATTTTAGCTGCCTCATATAAGGAACTATCAATCTTTTGGAGTGCTGATAAAAATATCAAAATCTGGACACCGGAATACCACAAAACCATAATCATATTTTGAAATAACTCTGTTATCGTCTCCGCCATCCAAGGGTATAGAAAAGTTTCAAGCGCATCTTGTATTCCAAGGTTATTAAGAGCCGGAATTGCTGCTGCTCCCTGATTGGATAATAAATTCATAACAGGTCCACTTACAATGATAACCGGCAGGAAGAAAATCAGACGGAAAAAGCCTTTTAATCTAATCTTTCCATTCAATAGCATCGCTATAAGAAGAGCAAATACTACGATTACTGGTGCAGATATCAACGTTTTAATAAAATATGAGCCTAACATGAAGGGGAATTCAGGATCCCTCATCATAATATCTGTATAATTGCCAAAACCGGTAAATGTCGCTAACATACCTTTCGGTGTGATTTTAATAACTGCCAGACTGTATTGAAAGGATTCAAGCAATGGTTTGATTAAAAAAATTATTACACCAATTAACCACGGGGATATAAATAAATAACCCACTCTTGCTTCTCTTCTTTCTATTTTCCCGATCTTAATCTTTTTTACTTTTTGTTTTTTACTCATTTAGCCTCACCTACCTTATACGCCATCGCATTTATCAGATAACCGTCAACGGTTTGGTCATTCTTACTGTAATTAATATAAATTTTAATTCCGTTATCATAGCTAACCACAGTAACTCCGTTATTTAGACGTTCATGCTTTATGATAAACGAATCCTTAACTGTATCATTTACCTGCTTCAGCTCCTCGGAATATTTAATAATATCCTCTTTATATGTTGAATATTTGGAGCTATAGACATCTGCTGAATTGGTATAAATAAGCTTTGAGGAATCCTCCTTGGTAATATAGTAGGAGGGATAGATACCTGCTTCGATGAGCTTCAATATATATTCCTGCTTATTCGCTTCAAAATTTATGTATTCAGAATACATTGGCATAACACCCTTTAATACCATGGATAAAAACGGTATTTCTTCATCCTGGAAATTATAAGTCGATGAGCTTACTGGCATATCCAGGTATGCATCGGTATAATCCCATAAGTAGGAATTTGGTTGTCTTAGCACTAAATCAAAATCCTGATCCATTCCAGATACGGTATCTATATATTTCGTCATTGTATCCTTCCTGGAATAATATTTACTGTCATAGCTGTAGGAATATAGGTTATTCGTGATTCCTGCTAAGGAAATATCTTTGATACCCTTTTCTGAATAATCCTTCTTTAATATTTCAATATAGTAATCGCTTCTGGCTGGTGTCAGATACAAGAACTCATCATAAACCTCTGCATAGGACCATTGTGTATAAAGTCTTTTATTCACTCTCTTTACTACATTGAACTTTGAGGCAGTCTTGTTTTCATCGGGATTGATTCGTAGTGCATCCTGATACAGGTACAACTGTTTACCGGACTCATTCACTTCCTTCATAAGCTTAGTCAGAGCTTTCGTTCCACCAATGGCACTATCTGCTTTATAGCTCTTAACTGGAAGATCGTACATACCACCTGTCTGCCAGCCCTTATATAGAGAAAGCAAATTAGTCACGCCTGCTGCTTCTAAGTCTTTGTAAATATCGCGAATATCCTCAATTGTAGTCATGGTGACGGTACTTTTTGAAAGAAGTCCATTTTCACGTTCTGTTCCTAAGAAGTCAATTCTGGTATTGTAATCATTTTCCTTTACCGTTAGTCCACCAGCCTGTAATAAGTAATCACGATATCTGTTTGCTAATCCGCTATAATTGGCAGAATCTCCATTTACAAAACAATATTTCACTTTAATATCGTTATGTGATCTGTCTTCTTCCACCTCTTTCACACTTCCTGAATTACTATTGTTGGTGGGTTGCACATATACCTTTCTTAGAATGAACTTAGGATAAATTCGGTTATAATCAATTTTCACTCCGTTCGGATATGCTTCCAAGCTGGCTCTTTCAGCCCCGCTTTCAATAATACCCAGATAACCAATCTTATCCTCTGTATGAACCAAACCAAAAATAGGTGCCATAAGATTCTCTTCGTCATTTACGGTATCTAAGTAACCGTCTAATAAGTTTGTTACTTCCGTTTCCCTAAATCCAATATCATCACCATAATACATTCTTGAGAATCCACCGGTAATTTTATGCTCCTTATCATTCAGATAAATCAGAGAGCCGTTGCCATCAGGAAGCAGCATATAGCCTGGTGTATCTCCCAGATGTGAGCTTCCAAGGAAAGGAAATACGTTGATTGCACCGATATAAAATTCCTTATTTAAATCGTCTGTACTATATTTTGAACGATTTTCTATGATAGAGGAATCCGGTATCTCAACCTTCAAGGAGTCACCCTCTAAGGTTACATATACTTCAAAGTAAAACTCATAATCCAGAAAGGATACATATGCATGAAAGCCATTCTCAATTTTCTGAATCGAAACACTAGAGTTATCATTAATTAAATCTGCCTGTTTCTGATCATTCTTACCTTTACCGTCTATTACATCCAGTACAATACCTGACCTCATAAAGCCCTGCCACTGCTTATTGATTCCAGCATCATCGCTTTGAACAGAGGATTTAAGTTCCTGTCCGGTTACCTTATCCTTTAAGGTTATGGATAGTGTTGGTCCATCCAGATAAAGCTCATAAGCTTCATTTTCTGCAACTAGTGTATTACTATATTGACTTGCATTCGCAGCCGGATAGTTAATCTCCTGCTTACCTGGATATGTAACGGCTTTCTTATTCTCATTCGTCTTCTGTGCGATAACTGCAGCTAAAATGAGTATTAATATAATTACAACCGGAATGAGTTTTTTTAGAATCTTTCTTGCTATAGTGGATGTTCTTTTAGAATCCAAGTCGATGCACCGCCTCTCCGCCAATTGCTTGAATAAAGTCTAAAACCTGTGACCATAGGAGATACAGGACAAATACTACTAATAGGACAATTAAAACTGCAAAGAAGGTTAAAGCGATTACTTTGGCTGTTTCCTTCAAGGTTATGTTATTAATTTCTTTAATCGTAATGATGATTAATACTACAATCCATGCAATAATTAATTGCCCCGGAGCTTTAACTAAAAATTCTTCATTTTTCGTAAGAACATGTGTGAGCAAAAATACAACCGGCTGGAAAATGATATAAGGGGTAAGGCAATAGACAAAGGCACAATAAATTTGCTTAAAGGATCCCTCACCATCATTAATGGTACATATCAAATAGTTACAGCCTATTAATATTAAAAATGCGATCAACACAGTTCCGATATCAGATAGTACGCTATAATAACCCTCAATGGCAGGTTTATATATAAAGCCACTATAATATTTATAAATTACATTAAATGTGATAAACACTGCCAGCAGAATATTAGCACTAAGATAGGAGGCTTTTCCCTCCCACCGTACTCCGTAAGAACCATCAATTGGATGTTTCATAAAGTAAAGGCTATACCTTACCCTGGAAATCAGTGGTATTCTCTTAATCTTTGCTATCTGTTCATTAGCACGATTAAATATCCCATACTTCTTATGAAGTCTCTTAAGGATTCG
>JAFACO010000358.1 GCA_023425485.1 Bacillota bacterium | reverse complement strand
ACTTTCATAGGCAAATCTGTGTAGGTATGTCCTTTCAACTTATCTATCCCGTATTTAACCTCTACAGATGATGATGACTTTAATTCCTCTAGTAGGCGATTACCCAATTCTCCCATTCCATAGATGGCAATTTCTCTATACCCTTTGTCCTGAAAATATTTTTCAAGTGGTATTCCTTCATTTTTTAGCAAAATCCATCTGTTCGTTATTTCATAATATTTTTGGAATTTTTGTGCCTTTCCGAATTCTATTTTCTTATCATTGTTACTTTTTTTATTCTTTCCTTTTAACAAACCGACTGTCACAATTCCTAACAAACTACCAGTGAATATTAGCAAACCACTCTTTAATACTTTCTTCATTCTGCATCTCCCTGAATTATTCTTTATTTCAGTATGATTTCATATCTCTTAGTCGATAATTTAATAGCAGCGCTCCAGTATACCCTTGACATCATTAACATCTAACTCCGCCGGATTATTATCCATTCGTCCCGCGGTAAAGGACTGACCAGCGATTGCTTCGAGGTCTTCTCTTCTAATGTTAAATGAACTTAGAATTAATGGCTGTATCTCCTTGCATACAGAATCCATCCATTCTTTAATATCTTCCGGTGTCCCAGCACCAAAGGCATCCAGCAATTCCTTGAATTCAACAATCTTTGATTGATTGTATTTCATCACTTCCACTAAAGTAACAGCTACCGCAAATCCATGTTCTATACCATACTTCATGGTTAATGGATAAGAGATGGAATGACAAGCCGTTGTTCTTGTATTGGCGAAAGCAAGACCTGCAAATACAGAACCAATACACATTTTTTCCCTGTAATATACATTATCTTTATCAGCAATAACTTTAGGGAGGTATTTAACGATTGTCTTTATTGCAGTCTTAGACAACTCCCTGACGATGGGATTACTCTTCTTTGACCAATAACTTTCAGTTGCATGGGTAAGTGCGTCAAGCCCTGTAGCAATTGTTAATCTATTACTCATGGGTATCGTCAGTTCCGGTACTACAAATGCACAGGTGGGAGCAAGCCAAGGTGCATCTACCGATAATTTACCCGATCGGTCGCTTTTCCAGACAGTTGCCCAGCTTGTAACCTCTGATCCGGTTCCAGCTGTCGTAGGGATCGCCAGGAAATCACACACTCTTTCTTTCTCCATGTAATCCTTGGTTTCTATGGCCTTAAGAATAGTATCTCCCTCCAGATTTTGTGCTCTCAGGTATTGCAGGGCCATAACAGCCTTTGCCAAATCAATTGCACTACCTCCTCCAAAAGCTATCACATAGTTAAAATCCTCTTCTAGGTGTTCCAAAGATTCTTTAATATCAATCTCAGTTGGGTTCGACGGTACACTTTTAATTCGGCTCATGACATTCTTGTCTTGAAGCTCCTTGATAAACTCCGACAACTGAAAGCGCTCCTCCATACTGCTTGATAAGACGAGCAGCACCTGCTTGTTCTTTAGTGTCTTTCTTATATAGTTCTTTAATTCTTCTAGCGCACCTACATTTACTTTGGTTTTTATCAAAAAGTTAAAGTCCATATTTGTTATCTTCCCATCTCAATTTTGAATAAATGCCATAATATCTTTTTTATTATCAACTGGTTTTATTGTGGGCCTTCCCAAGTCGTCCCTTGAATTCAGGTTAACGAGTACCTCGATAAAGATTGGTCCTTCTAATGCTTTCACTCTTGATAGTGTATCAGATAACTCTGCCACACTCTTTACCTGGTATTCACCTTTATATCCAAAGGCTTTCACAGCTTCTCCCCACTCGATGGAATAGGAAATGGTGGGCATACCACCCACAGTTTCATGTGCTCCGTTATTAATAAGAATATGATACAGGTTTTTGGGTTTTCTGCTGCCAATTAACGCAGCAGCACCGGTGTGCATAAGCATTGCACCATCGCCGTCAATACACCAAACGCTCTTATCCGTGTTTTCCGCTATTGCCATAGCAATCATCGAAGCATGTCCCATCGAGCCAACGGTCAAAAAATCCTTCTCATGTCCTTGTGTTTTTTTCTCCCTGTATTCAAACAGTTCCCGGGAAGCTTTCCCCGTTGTGGATATAACAACATCCTTTTCCTCCAGATGGTCAATTATGATTTGAATTGCTTCTTCTCTGCTTAATTCAAAAGTATTTTGCTCTTTACAGGTATTCTCATTATCCAGTGCATTCTTTTCAACCACAAAAGCAACACTTCTTCCGTTCTTTAATTCCTCATCGAACGTACTATGGTAAACCTTTCTGATATCTTCTATTGTAGAATCTTTATCAACTATTTGATATTTGATACCAAGCAGCTGTAATAATTCTAATGTAATCTGTCCTTGTTTTACATGTTGGGGCTCGTCCTTTACCCCTGGTTGTCCTCTCCAGCCAATCATATAAACCACCGGTATCGCATATACCTCTGAATCCGTCAAAGAAGTTATAGGATTTACCGCATTTCCAAGCCCTGAATTTTGCAAATATACCATTCCAATTTTACCGGTTGCTAAATGGTATCCGGCTGCCAGTGCTACAGCATTACCCTCATTGGCCGCAATGATATGCTCCTTACCAATTCCTAATCTTACAGATAAATAATCACAAAAAGGCTTTAATTGAGAATCCGGTACACCTGCGAAAAATTGTATGTCCTTCTTATAAAAGAATTCATATAATCCTTTGACATTTACCATTTATTAATTACCTCCAGGTATTAGATTGAGAATCTCCTTAATTGGCATACATTTTTTATCTGCTTCATAGCATCTTTCATTTGTTAATATCAATTCAGCAGTCTCCCTCATCGCAGGATATGCACTTCTGATTAATTGATTTGCATATATGACAATATCAACACCATGTTCTATAAACTCATTCTCATATACTTGATTAAAGGAAGTGGGTACAACAATTAATGGAATCTGTTTACCGAACTCTTTATATAATTCACAGAATTTGAATATCTCATCTGGTGATTTTTCTCTGCTGTGAATCATAATTCCTTGAGCACCTGCTTCAATATATGCTTTGGCTCTGGCTACTGCATCCTCCATTCCTTGCTGCAAAATCAAGGACTCAATACGTGCTATTATCATAAATTCGTCTGTCTGCAACGCTTGTCTGCCCGCTCTGATTTTTTCGCTGAAATGCTCAATCGTATCCTGTGTCTGTATCACCTCTGTGCCAAATAAAGAATTCTTTTTTAAACCTATTTTGTCTTCTATAATAATTGCAGACACACCCATACGCTCAAGGGTCTTTACATTATAGATAAAATGCTCAATCTGTCCGCCCGTATCACCATCAAGTATAATCGGTTTGCTGGTAACCTCCATGATTTCATTAATGGTATTAATTCTGGAAGTCATATCGACTAGTTCAATATCCGGTTTACCTTTCGCCGTACTGTCAGTTAAACTAGAAAGCCACATTGCATCAAAGCTTACTATCTTTTCATCTTTTACAACTTTCGTATGTTCTACTACCAGTCCGCTTAATCCATTATGTGCCTCCATGACTCGTACGATTGGTTTCAATTTTAAAAGCTGCTGTAATCTTTTTCTTCGTAATTCCGGCATTACACCTTCCTGTTGAATTACTGTATTTAACTTATCAATACTTACACCCTGAGTATAAGGTATCTCGATTAACTCTCCACCCCATACGGCTAAGGTCTCAATAACCCTTGCTCTAACCTTACTTTGAATGCTGTCAATCCAATCGTCTCCATGAACAACATAATCCGGTTGGAATTTTTCTAAGTTTTCCACATAATCAATGCTTGTCTGCGGCACCACCTGTTGAACCCCTTTGATGTTAGAAATAATGCCAATACGCTCCTCATAACTTAAGATGGGATATCGTTTGTAACTTGCAACAGCCTCATCCGTCAGTACTCCAACTATAAGTTCTCCATATTCTGATGCCTTATTAATCAGATTAATATGACCATGATGTAAGATGTCAGCACTAATTGCTATATAAACTTTCTTTGACATTCTACCTATCCCCTTCGTTTAGTAATTTTCTAATTCTATATAAATCCTCTTCATTATCTATTTCATTGCATAGCTGCCCTTTAACATCAATTGCATATAACTCTATTTGATCGGTTATGCAATTAAGTGCTTCCTCTGCATATACCTTATCATTTCCATTGCTGCAAAACTCATTAATTTTTTTCTTCCAAACCTTCCAGTCCTTATTCCATAGCTTATAAAGAGGCTGGGCTGCATAACAGTCCTGTCCGCAATAATGTATTCCAACCGCTTTAACTAAACCACCGTTCATTTTAGCTTTAAAATCTTTCTCCGGCAATGGCAGTGATCTATCAATAATCAGACAGCTATTTTCATGCTTGATAAGTGTGTCAAGAACGTCATACGAAAAAATCAAATCGCCGTGAAGCAGAAGGATATCTTCATCCTCTTCTTCAATCAGCTCAAGAGATTTAATATAGTTGGTATTCTTATAATTCTCGTTATGAACATAAGTAATTTCCAGCCCATAGGAAATTTGATTTATAAAGTCAACTAAAACTTCTCTCATATAGCCTGTTGTTATAATAACCTGTTGAATTCCGGCAGCTTTTAACAGTTCTAATTGATATTGTATTATGGAAATATCATCCTTAACTGTTACCATGCACTTTGTTTGATCCTTGGTATAGCTGCCTAACCTGCTGCCAACACCGGAATTTAATATAATAGCCTTCATTTGCTACACCTGCCTAATGTATTTTTAAGAAATCAGGAAATGATATATCGTAATTATTTCTTATCCTTTCGGCAAATTCTTTTCCTATCTCTGTTTCTATCAAATCTCTTTTCCTGTCTTCTAAATCATATACTTCTTCTTTTCCAGTTCCAGTTATCACATAAAGATATTCCTGCGTCATAAAGCAATTAATACCTTCTATATAATCTTGCAAATCATGGTCCATCGCATATTGCCTTAGCCTTTTGTTATGAATATTATAGTATTGATATTTAATTACTTCACGGTCAGGCATTTTTATTTCATTGTCACGAAGTACTCCTGATACCACCGAATTGAAGTCAATCATACTGAAGAACTGGCTATATTCTTTTGCTGTTATCTTATTGCTGCTGATAAAGAAGGTAACATGCACACTTCGGTCCAGGTTATTATAGTAGGTAAAGAATGGCTTTTGCTCATTTTTATCATAGATTACCTGCGAGTGGTCACTAAAGAATACGGATAACATTTCTTTACTAAAGAAGCTTCTGTAAGCTTCAAATACACGATCCACATATCGGATACAATCCTCAAATTGTTGTTCAATAAAGTGTGACATATCTGCTACACCAACGTCAACGAAGCTTTTGATTTCCGGTTTGTTGGTGTGGTCGCCGCAGATTAAAGGAAAATGCAGCTCACAGGGGAAATAGATAAAGTTAAAGGTTGGATTTTCTGAAACTGCCATATCCGTTGCAACAGACCACAGCTTGTCTGTCATATATAGCTGCTTTTTGTAGGTTATGTTAGCAGTATCTTTTATTACCTTATACCCTTCCGATATATAGAAGTGAACGTCCATTCCCTTATCTTCTGCCACCTTTAATAAATCAAATTCCTCATAATCAAAGATAAAGTTATTTTCATAAGCATTTTTCTCAAAGGAATAACGTTTTGATATGATACCCATCATACTTTCATAGGTGGTGGGTCCCGTAGAAAAGGCATTTGTAAAAACTGCTGCATTTTCTAAATAACTTTTTAGCATTTTATAACTCAACTCACCCTTTTGTTTTTCAAAAACATCCATGGCACGAAGTGAATCTATAAAAAATATAGTAACATCCTCTGTTCTTAGGCTATTAACCTTCTGGATTTCCTCTAATAAGAAATGGATCTCCTTTTGCATTTCAAGCATCTCTGTGCTGTCTTCATATCCAGCATTAGCATAAAGGTCTATATATTGATCTGCATAACTAAAATTTCGAATGAGTAAATAGAGTCCAATCAGTGTTTTGTGTGCCTTTTGCTTAGCAGTCAAATCAACAGCTTTGGTAAACTCCTGTTTTACAGCAAATATATCCGTATAAACAGAGCTTTCTTCAAAGAATTTATAATAAATATCTATGTCTCTTTTTCGCAGTTCCTCATAAATATCCAGACACTCACAACCTGGTGCATGTTTTTTTAGATCTTCTTTTATAGATCCTGCACTGCTCTTTGATGCAACAATAACAATATCAATACCATATTTATTAATATCGGCTGGAGAAATAATAGGCAATTGCATAAATGATTTCCCATGAAAATCTTCACAGGAATCTATAATAAATTCAAGGCTTTGAACATAGGTTGCATATTTATTAATAATTACAGCTGCATGGCTATTCTCTGAATTATTTCTACCCGCACCCCAGAGTGCTGTCTTCTTGTTCGCACATCGGGTTTTAAATAGTTCCATAATGATATTATGAATCTGCAGGCTGTCTGCGAATACCTTCTGTCTCATATGGTACTTATCAATAATATGATTTAACTGGACATCATACTTATTTGCATTATCCATATCTCTATACCAAGTCCTTTCCAGGTAACTATATCTTTTACTTATTCATTACAATATTTTATCAAAACACCAATTATAAAAAGTCTGGAAAACTAATTTTATAGTTTTGCTTCACCATGTCTCTAAAGGCCTGACCTTCTACTGTTGCAATGATATTGCTCTTCGTATCATTAACACGATAGACTTCTTCTACTCCTGTTTTTGTAACAATATAGATATATTCCTTTGAAGTATAACAATTCATTCCATCAATGTAATCCGTAAGCCCTTGCTCCATCGCAATCTCTCGCAACTTTTTATAATGGATTTTATAATACTGATATTGAACAACTTCATGATTTGGAATGTTCAAAGCCCCTTCGCAAAGAATGCTCTTCATCATTGTATTGAAATCTATCAAGCTGACCAGATTTTCATTCCATTGCTGCTGTAACCCATGTCCTTTTATAAAAAATGTAACACCTACACTTCTCTGAATGTTATTATAATACATAAAATACGGTTTTTGCTCTTTGTTATCGTATACAACCTGAGAATGATCAGAAAAAAGAGCCATTAAAATATCATCGCTAAAGAACGTACGATAATATTCCATCTGTCGGTCTACGTAGGATAAGCACTCACCCAGTTGTCTCTCAACAAACTTGCTCGTATTCTCTACTCCTACATCCACAAAGCCGCTAACCTGCGGTTCCTCGGTGTGATAACCACAGATAAGAGGGAAATGAAGTTCATAGGGAAAATAAACAAAATTTAAAGTCTTTCGGTTACTCTCTGCCATATCACAAGCCAGTGTCCATAGTTTTTCCGTCATATATACTTGTGGAGTAAAATGAATTAAATTCGTGGGTTTTATGATGGGGTATCCTTCCGAAGCATAAAAGCGAATCTCATAGTTCAGGGAATTAGCTACATTTAGAAGATCGAACTCTTCAAATTCAAACATGATATTGTTATCATAAACGTTACTATCATAGGGATGAATCTGACGAATAACCGAAACCATGCTCTCATAGGTAGTTACACCTGTTGACCTTGCATTAGTAAACACAATGGATTTGTCCAGATAATTTGCAAGCAGCTTAGGTTGATAACCATCTCCCTGTTTCTCAAATACATCCATTGCTCTTAAAGAGTCAATAAAATAGATTACTATATCATCTTTCTTGTCCGCATTCACTTTTTTTATATCACTTACCAGTTCCTTCACTACAGAAATAAAATGCTCCATTGACTCCCAATTTTCATATTGCTGCCTTACATATTCTGCAGCATATTCCAGGGCGTAGGAGATATCCTTAATCCCCATATATAAGGAGATTAGCTTCTTTAAAAGGTCTGGTTTATTCGTATCCTTTGCTTTCGTTAATTCCTGTCGTACTGTGTGTATTACCGTATATACAGAGCTCTCTTCATAAAACTTATGATAAACAACAAGTCCTCTATTTTTTAACTCCTCGTAAATATCGATATATTCGCAATTGGGGGCATATTTCTCCAACCCTTTTTTTATGGAATCACCTTGAACCTTTGAGGCAATAATCACGATTTCTATTCCAGACTTTTCAATATCCTCCGGCGAAATAATTGGATATCCCATGAATTCTTTTCCCCACAATTGAGGAAGAGAATCAATTAAGTACGATAAACTTTGTATATAAGTAGTATATTTCTTAATAATTACCGATGCATGACTGTTTTCCGAATTGTTTCTGCCTGCTCCCCATAGAGCGGTTTTTTTATCTTGACATCTGGTTTTAAATATATCCATTAGAATATTGTGTATGGTTATACTATCACTTATAACCTGCTGATCGAAGCCATACCTTGTCACAATATCCTGCATACGTAGATAATATCTGTTAGTCATAAAACCTCCTGCCATAGATTTGAAAGTATTTTATCTATATAATATTATTGATTGCATGATACAATCTTTCACTGGAATACCCATCAATATCATCAAAGTGATAGGTTCTCCTTTCCATTCTTTTTGCCTTGCATTCATCTTGTTCAAACACCTTAATAATGCCCTTCATAAGCTCCTCCATATTCATGGCAACCTCTTCCGGTATAAACTCATAATAATCAAAATAGCATTCTCTGGAATTCCTAATATACTCATCATAATCGTACGGGAATGCAACAACCGGCCGGTCTAACATCATATAATCCAGATATATGGAAGAATAATCAATTACCAGCATATCCGCATAGGATAAAACGGTGTAGGTGTCAACATCTGCCGGAATATCAATAATGTTAGAATACTTTAATTCTGAAAATTGAGTTCGAAGCTTGGATTTTACATGCAGCTTCGTACAAAATACCAAACTATGTTTTTTTAAAAACTCATTAAACTTTTCTAGGTCCATTACATCAAAAAATATGATCTCCGAATCTCTGAACGTAGGTGCATAGAATATGGTTTTTAAACCTTGACTTCGTAAAGCTTTTAAAGTCTCTCCAATTTCGCGCTCAGATTCCAGAAGAATATTCTTCAACCCCGTAGGAAATAAGATATCATTTCTGGGGTGTCCTACCACAAGCATATGGTCCAACGTACTTTGAAACGCAGAGGATAATAAATTAGCCATATTTGATGAGGTAGCCAACGTATAGTGATGAGGCTTCTCATCCGACATACGTCTTAACGCAGTCCTGAAACGTTGCCATAAATTAACAGGGTGCCTTACAAGGTCAAATTTATTGTCATGGTTAATTTTTTTCGTCCCTGTACCATGCCACAGATTTACTTTCAAAGCTCCTCCTGATAACCAGAAAGAAATATCTTTCGAATAATTGTCAAAGATATATACCCCGCCTCTTAAACAATAGTAGATGCCACGTAAGGAGCGGTAATAATAAACCTCCATTTGATGTTCTCTTAGAAAATCACAAACACTTTTATCGTGCGTTATCCATATCGCTCTGACATTATCTTTTTGAAACTGATTTAAATACAAATAGACATATTTGGGATTATCGGCAAACCGACGACCAAAAGTACTTCCGAGAAGCCATATTTTCTTATCTCGGGGTGATAGAAAAGACAACCAATAAATCGGTACTAAAAACACTTGCAACCAATATTTTAATCCTGTTTTAAAAGAACTCATACGCTTCCTCTTTATCTGTTATTTACCACTTATTTAATAGGGTCTTTCGTTCAATTGGGTCAAGATTTTTTATGATAGGGTCTTCGTAATACGAATCATTTTTTATATGAGTTGTCGATACTTCTTCAAAAATAGCTCCCTTTGTTGAGGTAAAAGAATGCATCTCCTCACGGAGTACTGTTTGAATATCGCCTGGTTTTAAGTATCGATTCTTCCCACCAATATTGACTGTCATATCCCCATATAATAACTGGAAGGTCTCTTCTTTCACTTTATGCATATGCATCGGATGTTTTTGACCCGGGAGAATTACCAGTAACTTCTTACAGTATTCTCGATTTATTAAGCTAATAATGATAGCACCTGTTTGTCTAAAATGTCTCATTCCATAATGATGGGACAATTCAACCTCAAATTCTGTGCCAAGTGCTATTCCAGCCTCATATAACATACCTTTTGCATCATGAATCACACTTCTTACTAAATTTACGTCTGTTAATAACCTTTTCTCCATAATAGGCTCATTTACTTTATAGTCACGGCTCGCTATAATTCCCCCTGTAAACTCCCCACTTGTCATCTGTCTATCCTGACATGGCATAGCAAAGAATACATCCTCCAGTATGATAGGGTCTCCCTGTTTAATATTTTTCTTTACATAGGCACCTCTCATCAAGGAACGAAGAGAATCTATCTCTTCCTGGCTGATATACTTATCATTTTCTTTCTTGGTTCTGCATATCAGCTTGGCATCCAGCACAGCCTTCACCCATTTATC
>JAFACO010000355.1 GCA_023425485.1 Bacillota bacterium | reverse complement strand
CCACTAACCATTTCAATGAAAGTTGGTGGTTTTTTATTGCACGAGAGGGGATATGGTGTTTTTAAATAATCATCAAATTTATGAATTAAAATTCTTATGCGACTATTGACATTTAATTACATTATTTGGATAATGTAATTAAAATCAGCTAATAATGCAGGGGATGTAGGGAGATGAGAAAAATATTTAAAGTATTTGGCATGTTACTATTATGTATGGTAATCATTGTTACAAGCATACCAACCGTAAAAAGCGAAGCAAAATCGAAAACAATTCAAGTCGACACTATGATATTAGAATTTACAGACGCATCTACAGTTGTGTTAAAAAAGATAGTTTCTACTTCTAATCAGATTCCTAACAAAATTACATATGCTTCGATCAAAAAAATAATTATATCGGAAGGAATTAAAGATTTACCAGAAGGAATATTTGTACGCTTTCCAAATGCTGAGACCATCAATTTATCTTCCTCCGTAACTAATTTTGAGATAGGAACGCATATTTTTATAGATAATAACGAGATCTCTGTTAGTGCATCTCTCGAAAAGTTGAGAGTCATTACCGTATCAAATAAAAATAAAAAATACAAGTCCATCGACGGTATTCTTTATTCAATAGATGGCAAATCAATAATATATTATCCTAAGGGAAAGACAAACAATAAATTCATTATTCCAGATACTATAACTTCAATTCAAATTGAAAATAAATATATAACAGATATTACTTTTGGAGAGAAAATAAAGGAGTATAATCTTCAATTGCCTGCGCTTAAAAGCATTATAGTAAATACAAATAATAAAAACTATAAGTCGATAGGTGGCGTGCTCTTTAGCAAGGATGGTAAAAGACTATTAAAATATCCTGAAAAAAGGGCTGCAAGCAGTTATACAGTTCCTAAGGGAACCGAAAAGATTGACTATAGAGCATTTGAAAATAGTAGCATCCTAAGTTTAACTCTATCAGAAGGTTTACAATATATTGACGGAGCTGCTTTTATGAATACTAAAATCAGGTCCATAACCCTACCAAAAAGTTTATCTAACATTTCACAGGGGGCGTTTGATTACTCAAGTATAAATGCAATCTATGTAAATAAGGATAATCCGACATACTCCTCCTACAATGGGGTTCTCTATAATAAACAGAAAAGTAAGTTAATCTACTGGCCGGAGAAAAAAGCAGAAGAGAAGTTAATATTTCCAGAAACACTGATTGAATTAGACTTATCAATAATATCTACACTTGATGCCGCAAAGACAATTGTGATACCAAAAGCACTTACGTCTATAACAAATACTGCAGCTAATAAAATACAAGAAGTCATTCTCAATGATGGAAATTCAACTTTCGTTCTAAATCAAGGAATACTCTACTCTAAGGATTTAACTAATATTAAACTATATCCAAATAATAATTCAATAAAAGAAATCATTCTTCCAGATAGCGTTACTGAATTTGACTGGGGTATGTTTACTTATGAGAATAACACGACGTCATTAACTCTTTCGAAGAATTTAAAAGCAATAATACCTTCTCAATGGAGGTCAAACCTTTTTGGAAATTACTACTTTGGCTTTCATCATCTGAAGCAGGTTACTATATCAGAGGATAATCCCTTTTACACTTCGAAGGATGGAATTTTATATTCCAAAGACATGACCAGTTTGTTATTATATCCTCAAAATCATAAGAACCAAGTATACACGATACCCGACACAGTAATAAGTGTTGCACAATCGCAGTTAGTTAATGTACTTAATCTGGTAGAGTTAAATATTCCGAAGGATTGTATTCGTGAAAAATTAGAGCATACCTTAGGTTTAGAAACAGGAGACGGCCAAACGAATTTCTATTATTATAAGACAATATGGGGCTCCTATTCACCTAAACTAGAAAGAATTAATGTTGACAGCAGGAATTCTGATTTGAAATCAGAGGATAATGTATTATTGACTAAGGATGGGTCCATTCTTTTGTTGTACCCTGCAGCAAAAGAAGATAAAGCTTATGTGATCCCTAGCAGCGTGAGTATAATAAATAGTGATCTTTATAATCCATATCTAGAGGAACTCACCTTTTCTATACGAACAAGCGAAGTATCAGAACAACCTCAAAATGGTGGTGACGCATATTTTTATTATCATCCATTTTTATATCTTACAGCATTAAAGAAAATTATTGTACCAATTGAAAATGAGTATTATAAGTCAATTGACGGCGTCCTATATAGTAAGTCTGGTAATGTACTGGTGGCATATCCGATTGCTAAAGATGACAAAGTATTACGACTTAGCTCTAATCTACAGTATCTGCAAGGCATCCTTAATTTGGAGTGTGCTTCTGCTTTAAAGGAAATTCAAGCAGCAGAGCATGATTTCTATATTACAAAGAATGGGAGCTTATATTATTTCTGGGGACCCACGACGGTTATACCTGGAATGGACACAACAACTATCCCTGGCTTTATAAAACAGCTTTATCATAATTAATTTAAAAGTTAATCTAATAATCCTCTGTGTTTTCTTTATAATCGTTTAGTTGCAACTATAATGTTTTCCTAGTCATATTATGTGGTGGTTTGACTTCTCAAAACCACCACTTTTCTTGCTTATATACCACCGTATAAACACGTCCATAACTATGACTTATATTGTATTAAGGCAGAAAGGTATACTACTTTATTTTACGAACTTTACCAGTAAAGCAACCCAGAATAATAAAACGGATATGACACAAGCTCCAATTGTTCTCCAAAATCTATAATATGATGCTTCAATCAATGCATAAATCATATAAACACCCAAAGCAATAATAAAACTCAGCTCATAATAAGAGCGAGTAAAATACGAAAATAAACCCGTTACTAAAAATAGAATACCAAATAAAAACATACCTATTGTTTTGACTCTTATCTGTTTATCAGTAGTATTGCTTGGCAATTCTTTGTGTTGCTTTCTTGCTAATTCAAGTCCATTCTTTTTCATTAAATATGTGATATTTGAAATTGTTTGCAGTGCTCCAAAAGTAACAAAAAATGCCCGAAGGATTTCATGCGTCCATGGCATCTTTATCACCTCCTAAATTTGATATAATTGTATTCAAGCATTGAGTAAGAATACTAATTTCTGTATCAGATAGTCCATTAACCGATAATTCATTTACGCCTTTAGCTAATAAAGTAACTTTGTTTACAATAGCTAGTGCTGGTGGTAAAATCCTTACTCGATAGCTTCTACGGTCATTTTCATATAATTCCTTTTGTAATAATTCTTTTGAAATGAGCTTATCAATGACAGCTCCACATGTGGCCCTATCAGCGTTTGTTTTATCAGCTATTTCAGCTTGCGATAAATTATCCTCCACCGATAATAACTTCAAGACTGCCCATTGCGCAGTGGTAATGCCATAGGCTTTAAGCTGAAGATCTAGTTTTCTTTTCATTAACCTGGCACTAGTATTTAGAAGGTAGCCCAATGACTGTTGTATTTCCATAACAATTCCCTCCATTTTAATTATAATATGTGTACTAATAGTATGTGTACATATTATAATTATTTTTCCTATTTTTGTCAAGATATATACGTATATACTTTTCATGTTCCAGGTATTACTTTAACTATTTAATAGTTATATTAATGTCATATTGACAAAATTAGATTTGATATATATAATCAAGTCATATCGAATAATATAGATATGAGACGAGGTGAATGCTATGAATAATGAACATATAGAAAATGCCAAAGTATTTAAGGCATTTTGTGACGAAAACAGACTAAAGATACTGGAACTACTACAAAATGGTGAAAAATGTGCTTGTGTACTATTAGAAAAATTAGAGATAGGGCAGTCCACACTTTCTCATCATATGAAAATATTAGTGCAGAGTGGAATTGTTAATTCACGTAATGAAGGAAAATGGACTTATTATTCAATTTCCGTTCAAGGTGCACAATACGCAAACGAATTGTTAATAAAATTAACGACAGTCTCTAATGAAGATGCTGAGTATTTTAGGTGTGAATAGGGTAGAGCGTCATTAGGTAAAACATTGATTAGAAAAATTAAGTGAATGAGGTTAATCATATGGGTAAAGTAAAATTGGGTTTTCTAGATCGATTTCTAACATTATGGATATTTGTTGCTATGGCACTTGGAGTTGCTATAGGATATATTTTTCCCGGCATTGGCAAAACCATGGAAGGAATGAGTACCGGAACTATTTCGTGGCCTATCGCAATAGGATTAATTGTAATGATGTATCCTCCGCTGGCAAAAGTTAAATACGAAAAAATTGGTGAAGTAGCAAAAGACAGAAAAGTATTAGCCTTTTCTTTAATACAGAATTGGATCATTGGACCAATCTTAATGTTTGTTCTAGCCGTAACATTTCTTCCTGATTTATCTGGTTTTGCTATGGGATTAATAATCATCGGCTTAGCAAGATGTATTGCTATGGTTATTGTTTGGAATACTCTGGCTAAGGGTGATAATGAATATTGTGCTGCCTTAGTTGCTTTAAATTCGATTTTTCAAATCCTATTATACTCCGTCTATATTTATTTCTTTATTTCGCTACTGCCGAAATTACTTGGATTTTCCTGGGGTGGTCAGACGGTAAGCATTTCTATGTGGGAAGTAGCAAAAAGTGTACTTATCTATTTAGGCATTCCTTTTGTTGCTGGATTAATAACCAGGTTTAGTTTGACCCGAATGAAGGGAATAGAATGGTATGAAAAACATTTCTTACCCAAAATATCACCCTATGCACTTATTGCTTTATTATACACCATAGTTATTATGTTCTGTACAAAGGGAGAGCAGATAATACAGCATCCACTTCATGTAATAAGAATCGCAATCCCATTGTTAATCTATTTTATAATTATGTTTCTTGTTAGCTTTTACATATCTTATAAGAGTAAATTTAATTATGAGCAATCAATTACATTGTCATTTACCGCAGCCAGCAATAATTTTGAATTAGCAATTGCGGTTGCTGCAGCTGTTTTTGGCATTGCATCGGATCAAGCTTTTGCAGCTGTTATTGGACCGTTAATTGAGGTGCCAGTTATGATTGCATTGGTTAATGTCGCATTTTATTTAAAAAGGAAATTTTTTGAAGGGAGAACTGATAATTATGTTGTCTAAAGTAGCTTTTATATGTGTTCATAATTCGTGCCGAAGTCAAATAGCAGAAGCACTTGGAAAATATTATGGTTCGGAGGCTTTCGAATGCTATTCAGCTGGTACAGAAACAAAACCACATATTAATCAGGATGCAGTTAGGTTGATGAAAAAGCTTTATAATGTTGATATGGAAGCCACACAACACTCAAAGCTTTTAGAGGAGATTCCACCAGTTGATATTGTAATTACTATGGGATGTAATGTAAATTGTCCTTATCTCCCTTGCAAAGAAAGATACGACTGGGGTCTCGATGACCCCAGTGGCAAGAGTGATGAGGAATTTGAATTAGTAATCGATAAGATAAGGACTAATATATTAAAATTAGTTGAAAAACTATGATTTTTTGAAAGAAACTAAACCCAACTAACTAACTTATTAGTTGACGTATATAGGACTATAGTTATCTTATTCGGTTATGAAATGGAAATGCATGGTATAATACTTATAGATATGATACAATAAACCCAAATGGATAATTAACAATCGTGAATATAAGAATTACAATAGATTAAATGATGATAAGTAGAATAACATCAAGAAGGAGTCTGTATATGAATAGAGGTATCCTAGTAACTGGAGGCGGGCATGGGATTGGCAAGCAAATATGCATGGATTTTATAGAAGCTGGTGATCGGGTATGTTTCATAGATTTTGATGATAAGAATTCCTGTGATTTCATAACGGACAATCCTAATTTATATTATTTTTATGGTGATGTAGCTAATCCTGATAGCCTTCGCGACTTCGTTCGGTTTGGTCTGGAGAAGCTTCAAAGAATCGATGTTCTGGTCAACAACGCTTGCAGAGGTAATAAAGGAATTTTAACTGATTTATCCTATGAAGAATTTGATTACACCTTGTCCGTAGGGTTAAAGGCACCCTATGAATTGAGTAGATTATGTAAAGCTGAACTTGTGAAAAATCGTGGACGAATCATTAATATTGCATCCTCTAGAGCCTTTCAATCAGAACCGGATAGTGAAGCCTACGCAAGTACAAAGGGCGGAATTGTAGCGTTGACTCATGCGTTAGCGATATCCTTAGGTCCGGAGGTATTAGTAAATTGCATCGCTCCAGGTTGGATTAATGTAAATGAGGAGGATGATTTTAGCCAGGCCGATAAGGCTGCAATTCCAGCTGGTAAAGTAGGAACTCCAAAGGATATATCTAATATGGTGCTTTATTTATGTAATCAGGATTTTATCACTGGTGAAACATTAACTATTGATGGTGGAATGAATAAAAGAATGATATATCATGGGGATTGGAATTGGCAATATAAAATAGAAAAAGAATAGTAGGTTAAAAATAGATTAATCAATTTTCTATATGAATAGAAGTGAGGAATAGGATGGATAAATTAGACTATAAAAAGGAATATAAAGATTTGTATTTACCAAAGAATAAACCAGCTATTATAGACGTGCCTCCCATGACTTTTGCCATAATCGATGGTGAGGGTGACCCCAATGGTGATGAGTTTGCACTTGTAACGCAAGCACTCTATGGCTTTACCTATACAGTGAAAATGTCATATAAAAGCAAAGAAATTCCGACCGGATATTATGACTATACCGTTTTTCCGTTAGAAGGGGTCTGGGATTTGGTTGATAAGAGTAAACCCTTAACAGATAAAAGCAACTTCGCATACTCTATCATGATTCGCCAACCCGATTTTTTAACTAATGAATTATTTGAAAGGTTTATCATTGAAGTAAAGAAGAAAAAGCCGAATACTTATCTTGATAAAATTAAAATTGAGACAATAACCGAAGGATTGTGTTGTCAAATGCTTCACTTAGGTTCCTATGATGACGAACCCGCAAGTTTCGATATTATGAAACAGTATTGTACGGATAATGGTTATAGCAGAAGTTGCCTTACTCATAGGGAAATATATCTTTCAGATCCTCGCAAGACCGAGAGTAGTAAATTGAAAACTATACTACGGTTTCACGTAAGTAAAAGTTCATAATAGCTTTTTTATAATACTTTGAAACTAAAAAGAGAGATAATATGTTAAATCAGAGGTATTTCATAACCTCTGATTTATTTATGACAAATGAAATGACTTGTCATTTCATTTGTATACGC
>JAFACO010000311.1 GCA_023425485.1 Bacillota bacterium | reverse complement strand
ATTAATTTATAAAGAAATAGTGTTATATTGTTTGAGACGATTGATTAAAGGCTATCCATTGGGAATACCAATGGATAGCCTTTTTTATGTATTAAATCTAATATTACGGAGACAATTTTATGGCTTATTGAGTTTGTTTATAACGTAATACACTGGTTTAAATAGCAATAGTGCTATAAAAAAATTACCAAGACCATGGACGATGTCAAAGTAGATTCCATTAATCCAGCTGACAATTCCCGCATTTACTCCACTAATAGCAACGATACTGATAGAATAGAGAAAACCAAAGCTTAGGCCATAAAATCCTGATATAACAGCCCAATAAAGCGGATTACGAACATTACGAAAAATTCTCACTAGGAAGAACAGTATTGTCCAGATATACAGGTACGAAAACCACCACAGGCTGAAGCCATAAAGGAAGCCCTCCACAATAACAAAGGTGTAAATGATATATAACGTTCGATATCCAAAGACCAATGTATATACAATAAGAAGAAAAGAAACTGGTTCAATGTTGGGAAGAAAGTTTCTTGCCTCTTTTGTTATAATGAGGATAGTGCTCATTAAAGCCAGTACGGTAATATCGCGGATGGGTAGACGTGGTTTCGTTAGATTAGAGTTATAATCTTCTTTAATATCCTGTGGTAAGAGTGATTTCATAATGATCTCCATCAGCTATCATTGTATCATCAACACCAGTAGAAAGCATCTCGCCTGATTTTGTGAAGTTCCACCATTCCTGTTTAGAATCATCTACTACACGACCATTCACTTCTGTAACGAACAATCCAAACTCTGATTCAGAACCTTTTACAAGAGCTTTTTCTTCAAGAGCTTGGCGAAGATTTTCTGCATCTGTATTAATCTTAAATTCTTCTGTGCTTACATCTGGAATAACTACTTCAACAACAATATCCTTAGCACCTTTTTGTGCCTCTGGCTTAAATTGTGTATAAATCATAATCATTGCAGCAATAACTAATACAAAAGCTGCGCAGGAAAGTACTACTTTCCATAAATTTTTATTATTTTTCATATCAATTAACTCCTTTCATTTAGCGAATTTACGCGTTTATATGTATATGGTGCATAAAAAAATCCTTTAACCTGGAGTTAGGATAAAGGACAACTTGGAGATATCTATTACGCAAGTTTCTTCAAATTATCGCAGGGCCAGTTCATATCTTACAAAGTAATCTTTGATGATATTTCACTTATACCTTCGCGTAAATAAAGAAACTGTATAACAGCTCCTTATTGTACCTCTGTCCAACCCTCGTGGAACCTATGGTACCGGAATAAGCAGGTCTTCTGACTCTTGAATCCTTGTTTGCTTTCTATCTTCCCAGTCTGGAAGTGTTATCTTCCTATAAACCAGTGATAGTTATAAGCTAAGCTTGTGAAAGCAAACTCCTCAAATACAGCGGCGAGACCGTACAGGCATTGAACCTGTTTCCCTATTATGTCAAATGCTTAATATTATATAAATACAACACATATTAAATATTTAACCACTTAATCCGTTTGTAGTTTTTTATGCGGTCTAAGTATAGCATTGTAGCTTTACGGTGTCAATAAAGGTTGTTCAGAAATTCTTATTTGCTATTTTATAGTAATATGCTATAATTGTAAGCTAAGATGTCTATATTTAATGAGGAGTAGAAAGAAAAATGAAGATTACGCAAAAATCATTTGGTAAAACTGCGCAGGGGATTGAAACAACATTATTTACATTAACGAATGGAAATGGAATGACAGTATCCTTTACTGATTTTGGAGCAAATATTGTCAGCATCATTGTTCCAGATTCACAAGGAAAGGCTGCTGATATCAATCTAGGATTTAGTAATATTGCAGGTTATGAGATAAACACTCCTGGCTTCGGTTCTTTCATTGGCAGAAACGCAAATCGAATTGCAGACGCAAAGTTTGAGCTAAATGGTAAAATATATGAGCTTGAGAAGAATGATGGTACAAATAATCTACATGCGGGCAGTACGAGCTATAATAAGTATATGTATGAAACAGAAGTATATGAAGATGAGGATGTTATTAGTGTTGAGTTTTCAAGACTAAGTCCACATATGGAACAAGGGTTTCCGGGTAATCTTGATATTACAGTAACCTATAGCTTGACGGAGAACAATGAATTAGTATTAGAGTATCATGCAGTATCGGATCGCGATACGATTGTTAACTTAACAAATCATTCTTATTTTAATCTTGCGGGTCACAATTCAGGTGATGTTTTGAATCATAAGCTTTGGTTAAAAGCATCACAGTTTACACCTACAGATGATAGATTGATTCCGACAGGACAATTGCTGGAAGTTAAGGGAACACCAATGGACTTTACTGCTTTTAAGACAGTCGGACAAGATATTAATGCAGATTATGAGCCTCTAAAAATAGCAGGTGGATATGATCATAATTATGTACTTGATATTAGCGGAACTGAAGTTGAGAGAGTTGCTGAGTTAATTGAAGAAACAAGCGGAAGAAAAATGGAAGTCTTTACAGACCTTCCAGGTATGCAATTATATTCAGGTAACTTTTTAAATCCAGGTCCAAACAGTAAAGATGATGCAGAGTATCATAAGAGAAGCGGTATTTGCTTTGAAACACAATACTTCCCCAATTCCTGTAATACACCTGCGTTCCCATCCTGCATGTTAAAGGCTGGTAAGGAATTAGATACTGTAACGATTTATAAGTTTTCAACTATTTAATAATTATAACTTGAAAAACTTATGCTAATAATAGAAAAATCGGACATTCGATAGTTTCAGGAATGTCCGATTTTTGTTTAGATGACAAATAAATCAGCTTGTGGTTATCTTATCTTTTTAGTCATTTTGTTCCATAGATTCTATCACCTGCATCACCTAAGCCAGGAAGAATATAACCTTTTTCATTTAATCTCTCATCAAGACTTCCGATGTAAACATCAACATCAGGATGAGCCTTTGTAAATCTTTCTACACCCTCAGGTGCCGCGATCAGGCAAAGGAAATGAATTTTTGTAATACCTCTAGCTTTTAATAAAGTAATCGCAGCGGAAGCAGATCCACCAGTAGCGAGCATTGGATCAACAACATAAATCTCACGCTCGTCAGCATCGGTTGGAAGTTTGCAAAAATATTCAACTGGTTCTAGAGTCTCTTCATTTCTATATAATCCAACATGTCCCACTTTTGCGCTAGGAATTAGGTTTAAGATACCATCTGCCATATGAAGACCCGCACGAAGAATAGGAACAATACAGAGCTTTTTGCCGGCAATTTCCTTGGCAATAGTCTTCACAAGAGGAGTTTCGATCTCAATATCTGCAAGTTGAAGATTTCTAGTAGCTTCATAGCAGATAAGCATTGCAACTTCGGATACCAAATCTCTAAATTCCTTCGTTGATGTTGTCTTACGTCTCATAATACCTAACTTGTGCTGAATTAACGGATGGTCCATGATAGTAACGTTTGCCATTATTATACCTCCTGAGTGTATTCTTTAAATTTCTACCGAACATTATAACAAAAAGTTGAGCTATAGGAAAGCTTTAATTTAAGGAATTTTAAATATAAGGTATTATTTTCATTTTTTCTGTTGATTTATGTCCTAAGTTGTGTAAAACTTATCATATCCATCAAAGATACTAATCATGTAAACAGAAATATATTACTTTTTTAAGTTGTAAAAACTACCTGACTTAGGGTGAATAGCAACAAAAATATGAACAGACCATATATTAGAACATGAATGTAAATTACATTTTTGAATTTGTTGCCTTGTTTCATATAGGAAAGAATATTTACTGTATTATGCGCTTAAAAAAATTCAAAAAAATAAGACAGATATAAACTGTCCTGCTTTATCTCTACTGTGATATTAATTGTTTTCTCCTTATAGATAGAGGAGAAGCCCGGTAGAGGGGGGAGGGTAGCTGCCGGGCTTATTTTATGAAAAAAATTATCTTATTAGCTTTTCAAGGTGTATCTAAGATTAAGTTTTATTACTTATCTTGATTATGATTATAAAAGACATATATGTTTATAGTATGGATATATTATGAACATTCTGTTAATAATTAAGGTCGATTTTGTGTCATGGAAATATAGCAAATCTTTTGCATAAAAAGACATTTTTGTAAAAGGTTGAAGATTTATCTTATTCAAAACGTTCTAATTAAAAGATAGTTATTTTAACCATTGGTAACATCAATTGCAGAGGTTTATTTTCTGTCCTCGGCGAATAATAGTAGTATAGATAGTTAAGAAAATATATTTTGTTAATGTCACTAATGTTAGTTTTGATTTAACGCTAATGGTTCCTTTAAAATATAAGTAACTATTCACAACCAAGCTCAGAAACCTGCGATTTCCTCGCTGTTTAGTTCTTGCCAAATATAATATTAATAAATTATCCTTAGAAAGCAAACTTTCACTGCAAATTTATTAATATTCAGATTGGTTCGGAGTAGTTACGTATAAACATAATAAAGACTGGGAGTGGGTGATTCTATGTCAAACGTATTTAAAAAATTAATTAGTAAAGAGCTTGGCGAAACAAATTATAAACGCTATTTTTCCTTTGTAAAAAAGAATGTAGAAGAAAAAGTAGGCAGTAGTAGTCAAACAGTTTTTAATGATATGTATGAAAAGCTGAAATATAGGGATATTAAAGCGATTACAAAAATGCACCATCGGTTAAATGATACTATGTTATTAGCGTTTCGAATTAGCAGAAACTTTTTTCTGGCGTTTATATTTTATCTGGGTGCGAGCATTTATTTAATTGCAAAGGATTTGCAGCCTGAGCTTACTATAGTCGCACTAATATTGATGAGTGTATGCTTCATATATAAAACCTACGAATTTATTACAAATAAATTTTGCTATATTGATGCGCAAATCGTCCTGGTATATAAAGCGGTATTAGATCGGATTATTGTAAATGAGAATAAAACAACACAACAGAAGTAAGAATGATAGTAATATAATTAGAACAAAGGATATTAACTTTGGAAAGGGATTTTCTCATGAACATTTTTGATATAATGGGACCAATTATGGTTGGACCCTCAAGCTCACATACCGCAGGAGCAGTAAGAATTGGCTATACAGCAAGGCAGATATTAAGGGAAGAAGTAAGCTATGCAGATATTTATTTGCATGGCTCTTTCTTAGCTACAGGTAAAGGGCATGGAACAGATAAAGCACTGGTTGCTGGATTACTTGGTATGCTGCCTGATGATGAAAGAATTCCCTATAGCTTTGATGTGGCAGCACAGCTAG
>JAFACO010000274.1 GCA_023425485.1 Bacillota bacterium | reverse complement strand
GATATAACCTCTTCACCTGCTTCTCCATTGACTGGCAATGCAACCACTTTTTCTGCAGTAGTAAAAAATCAAGGAACAGGAGCAACAGCGGCAGGAACTATCATTGGCGTTAGTTTCTTCATTAACGATACACAGGTAAGCTGGTCGGATAATACCACTTCTTCTCTAGCTGCAGGTGCATCAATAACCCTTACAGCAAATGGCGGCCCTTCCGGTAATGCAGCCTGGACAGCTACAACCGGAAACCATACAGTACGAGCTTACGTAGATGATGTAAACAGAATTACCGAGACAAACGAAACTAATAACCAATATTCAGAGAGTTTATCAGTAACTACTTCACCAATGCCTGATATGGTGGTAACAAGTTTAACGTTAACCCCTTCAGCACCTACCGCAGGAGATAGCATAAGCTTTAGTGCAGTAGTTAAAAATCAAGGCAATGCTGCGGGAGCACCAGGCGTATTAGCAATTGGTGTTGACGGAACTTCTGTTTATACATCAACCAATAATACGACTTCTTTAAGTGCCGGAGCTACAACTACCGTTACAGGTACCATAGCAGGTCTTACAGCAGGAAGTCATACCATTACAGCAACCATTGATAATTCAGGTACAACAACGGAAAGCAATGAGACTAATAACACCTACAGTACAAACCTTACGGTTAATCCTAAGGCAGGTATTGATTTTGTTGTTACTTCCGTTAATTATTCCCCTTCCTATGTGACAGTAGGCAATGCAGTTACATTTAGTGCAGTTGTAAAAAATCAGGGAACAGTAGCTGGTGCTGTTGGGACGGTTGCTTTCTTGGTAGACGGAGTTCAGGTTGCTACATCAGCGAACAGTACATCATCAATAGCAGCTGGCGGTACTTTAACCGTTACAGCCACTTCAAACTGGACTGCAACCACAGGAACTCATGTAATTACAGCCAAAGCGGATAGTCTTAATGCAGTTAGCGAAACGGATGAAACGAATAATACATTAAATTCTAATCTTACAGTAGGTAGCGGTGGAAGAGGAGCAACAGTTCCGTACACCAGATATGAATCAGAAAATGCTGCAATTGGTGGTGGAGCGGTACTTCGTACTGCACCTGATTTTAACTATGCACTAATTGCATCAGAAGCTTCCAATCAAGCTTATGTAGCACTTCCTTCGAATGGCTCTTATGTAGAATGGACGATTAGCCAGGGTGGAGCAGGTGTAAACATGAGATTTACTCTCCCGGATACTTCTAACGGCATGGGACAAAATGGGTCCTTAGACTGTTATGTAAATGGAACGAAAGTATCAACAATTAGTTTAACTTCTTATTATTCCTGGCAGTACTTTATCGGTGACCAACCTGGAGATGCTCCAAATGGGGGTCAAGCAGCTTTCCGCTTTGATGAAGTACACTGGAAGCTTTCAACAGCTTTAAATGCAGGTGATAAGCTTCGTATTCAGAAGTCAAATGGAGACAGCCTGGAATATGGTGTTGACTTTGTTGAAGTAGAACCCGTTCCTTCTGCGATTTCACAGCCTGCAAATTCACTTTCCGTAACAGCTTATGGTGCAATCGCTAATGACAGCGGAGACGATTTAAATGCCTTCAATGCATGCGTAAGTGCAGCTGTTGCTCAAGGAAAGTCTGTTTACATCCCAGCAGGTAACTTTAATCTTGGCGGTATGTGGACAATATCAGCAAATAATATTACCATAACCGGTGCTGGTATATGGTACACCAACATTCAGTTTACTTCACCTAATGCAGCTAGTGGTGGTATTTCCTTTAGAATTACAGGTACCGTTGATTTTGGACATATGTATATCAATTCTATGCTAAGAACCAGATACAATCAGAATGCTATCTATAAATGCTTTATGGATAACTTCGGAACCAATTCCAGAATTCATGATTTCTGGGAAGAGCATTTTGAATGTGGTTTCTGGGTGGGTGATTATGCACACACACCTGTAGTAGTAGCGGATAATCTTCTAATTGAAAATGGTAGAATAAGAAATAACCTGGCTGACGGTGTTAACTTCTGTCAAGGTACGAAGAACTCCACAGTTCGTAACTGTAACGTTAGAAATAACGGTGATGACGGTCTTGCAATGTGGCCGGATAGTACCATGGGTGCACCAATGGAAGTAAATAACTCCTTCCTCTATAACACTATAGAAAATAACTGGAGAGCTGCAGCTATCGCAATCTTTGGTGGCTCTGGTCATAAAGCACAATACAATTATATCAAAGACTGCTTTATGGGTTCCGGTATTCGTTTAAATACCGTATTCCCTGGATATCATTTTGAAAATAATACAGGTATCCTATTCTCGGATACTACGATTATCAACAGTGGTACAAGTAAAGATTGTTACAATGGCGAAAGAGGAGCTATTGATCTGGAAGCTTCCAATACCAGTATCAAGAATATAACCTTTGAAAATATTGATATTATAAATAGCCAGCGAGATGCCATTCAGTTCGGTTATGGCGGAGGCTTTAGTAACATTTTATTTAAGAATATCAATATTAATGGTACAGGAAAGGATGCAATTACAACCTCAAGATTCTCAGCACCTCATCTTGGAGAAGCTATTTTTACTTACACCTCCAATGGTTCGGCAACCTTTATTAATCTAACCACCAGCAACATTGAGGCACCGGAGAAATACTTGATAATGAATGGATTTAATATTACATTTCAATAACTGAATTAAGTATTATAGCTAAATAATGTTAAGGAGCCTGATTTCAGGAAACTGAAATCAGGCTCTATATGATATTTGAATCAAACATTTCAGTGTTTAATTCGTATTTGTTTTAGCAAGTGATTTATCCGTCACCCATTGCGACAGTTTGACGTTATCCTGCTTTCATGATTTATCTTATATTGTGTATTTGACAGGTAAATAAGTCTATTTATCAGTCTTTGAATTCTAATCCAGGAACTGGAATTTTCCATTTAGAGTCAAGGGAAGCCATTTTCTTGCCACCATCATGACCATGCAGTCCAGGAAGGCAAATCTGTTGATTCTGTAATAATTTAATGCAAAGGTAAACTACAGACTTATCAGTATAATCTTGGAATTCTTCCTCGTTCTTAAAGCCTTCGATAGGTGTGCCACAGTCATCAATATTTGCATCAAATACTGCAGACCATTCAAGTTCACAATAAACTGGTTCATTAAAGATTTCAATATTGGATCTGTCAGCTTCTCTGAAATTCTTACCCATAATCTTAGGATCAAAGTATCTAGCAACCTGAGCAGCTGGATTAGGGGAAATTTTAGGGCGATTATCACAAAAATCAACCTTAGTGTATGCTTTAAAAGGAATATGAACTGTGGTATCTTTAATAGATCCAGCAATAGCGTTGCCTTTGGAACAGCTTCTTGTAGCATATTCAATATTTGCTCTAATATAACCTTCAATAAATACTTTATCTGTCGGAGGTATATATCTACACTGTGTTAAGAAGATCTGTTTCTCAACTCTCTTTATCTCGTAAGAACGTTCGTTCAATCTAATTCTAGATTCTGTATCAAGCTGTACAATGAATTCGGCAAGAACCTTAGGAACTTTAACGTCTCCTCCAGCCCATGGGTAATTTTCTGCGCCAGTCAAGGTATCGGATTTTACAACAGCAGCATTACAATTATTACCATTACAATCGCCGCCAACAATACTTGTAGATTTTACAACAGCAGAATCATGATGTTTATCCATATATAACTCTCCTTTAATTTAGATGTTGTGGATATTTGATATCCTAATATAATTTATTCGTATGTAATAAAAAGGTGTATAAATTTGTAGAAAAAGATAAAATAAAAAATAGAAAGATAGAAATAGAATGAAAAACATAATATTTACGTTCCTATGTATAAGAAAATTTGACAAGGAAATACTTTCTTATTCTTGAAAGATATGGTTTTAACAAATATGAAATCAAATTACTAAAAATACTTGTGCAATCCATGGTTTTTGATATAATTAAGCTATTAATTGTAAAAAAAATTCTTAAGGAATTTGTACTGTTCAGAACCAAGCAGAATATTTAATAAATTAGCCGTAAAAGCTTGCTTTCTAAGGATAATTTTTATATGTTCATGTTTGTCGAGAGCCAAACAGCGAGGAAACCATAGGTTTTTCGAGCTTGGTTCTGAATAGTTACAGGAATTTTTATAATAAATATCAAAATGTATTACGATATAATTAGTAGGATAAGATAATAACCTTATCCAGTCACTTTAAAGATAAGGTTACCTGATATAGGGAGGTTATTATGTCAGAAATTCGAGGAATTACAGGTTTAAATAGTAACTCAATCATTAATAATACAACTAAAAAAACGGAGAATAAGGATTTTTCCTCATATTTAGGTGAATCTAAAAGTATGGATGAGATATTTCAAGAGGCATCCGAGGAATATAATGTACCAATTGAACTATTAAAGGCGGTTGGTAAAGCAGAATCAAATTTTAATGCAAAGGCGGTATCTCGTGCTGGTGCTCAGGGGGTTATGCAGTTAATGCCTGCGACAGCAAGAGAATTAGGAGTATCAGATTCTTTTGATGCTGAACAGAACATTATGGGAGGGGCGAAGTATTTATCAAGACTTCTTAAAAAATATGATAATAATCCTAGCCTAGCTTTGGCTGCCTATAATGCCGGAAGTGGAAATGTAGCAAAATATGATGGAATTCCACCTTTTAAAGAAACACAGAATTATGTAAAAAAGGTGTTAAATTATATGGGCGATTCCAATCTTGAGGTGCTGGAAACAACTTCGAATAATAGTTCAAAAACTAGTACTGCAAGCAATGATGCTGGAGTACAGCAATATTTTTCGTACACACCTTTGGATGTAAACTCTTCAGCAGATCCACTGGAGATACTTTCAAATCTATTCACCTATGATGACTATATGCGATTCCTGGACTTGTTTTTTGAAGATACGAATGAGGAAGATAATAATAAAGCAAATAATCTGGAGGAAGATAAGAGCTCACCTCTTACAAACAATATACAATACAATGCAACTGCACTTAATCTACTAAGAAATCAAAATAGACTATAAGCCCCAACTAAATGTAGAAGCACATTACCGAGATACTAACGGCTGTAATGGCCATTGACATCAAGGTAAATATGGAGAAGTTCTATGAAACAGACGTTTGAAGCAGTGATTACACAACACGAAAATATGAATGCAGCCTATATTGAACCTCCCTTTTCTGTACCGGAAGTCTTTGGTGCGAAACGAGTAAAGGTACTTGCAACCTTTGATGGAGTTGAGTATCGCGGATCATTGGTATTTATGAATGGACGATATTGCATCGGTATGACCCAAGAGATTCGAAATAAAATAGGAAAAACCTTTGGAGATAAAGTCCTGGTAACTTTAGAAAAAGATGAAGAAGAACGAGTGGTTGAAATTCCTGATGATTTACAACAGGCATTTAATACTAACCCAAATGCATTTAAAGCCTACGAGAAATTGTCCTATACTAAGAAAAAAGAGATAGTTACTGGAATACTACAAGCGAAAAAGGAAGAAACGAGGCTAAGTAGGATTTCAGCGGCAATTAATAAACTGAATGTAGAGAAATAATAAACTTGTTTTAAAGTAGTAAAAAAGGGGCGTGGTTATAAATGAGTGATAAGAAGCTAGCTATTGTAACAGGAGCTAATTCCGGCATGGGTAAAGCTACTGTGGCTGCCTTGGCTGATCAAGGATTTCAGGTGGTTATGCTTTGTCGAAACCAACAAAGGGGAGAAAAAGCGTTACAAGAACTTCTGGAGTATGAAAATCGTGATATAAGCCTGATGACCTGTGATCTTGGGGATATGCAAAACATTCGAGATTTTACTGATGAGTTTAGAAAACAATACAAGAAGATAGATGTATTAATTAATAATGCAGGTGTGATTTCTTTGGACAGAAGAGAAACTGTTGATGGATTAGAGGAGCAGTTCGGTGTAAATCATATTGGGCATTTTTTATTAACCTTACGACTACTGGATTTAATGGATAAGGGTAGTCGAATTATAGTTGTAGCTTCTGGTGCACATAAAGCAGGCAAAATTCACTTTAATGACATTAATTTGAGAAAGGGATGCCGACTAACCCATGTAATTAAGGCGTATAGCCAGTCAAAGCTTTCCAATATTTTGTTTGCACGAGAACTTGCAAGCCGCGTTAAGGAGAGAGGTATTCTGGTTAATTCCTGCCATCCTGGTGCGGTTGCAACTTCAATGGGAATTAATCGAAATACTGGATTTGGTAAGTCAATTACCAGTATATTAAAACCGTTTTTCTTAACTCCAGAAGAAGGGGCTAAATCAGCTATTTATCTTGCTAATTCTGAAGAAGGTGGAAGAGTGAGCGGAAAATACTATTATCTGAATAAAATGGCCAAGACCTCAAAGACAGCCAAAAGCAAGGCAACAGCAAAACGATTATTTGAACTAAGTGAAGCGATTACCGGAGAAATATTTACCACAGAATAATATAATAACTTCATGAAAGTAAGGCTGGTTTAGAATATGTTCCTAACCAGCCTTTGTCTATGATACAATTATGTTATAAGTAGTAAGCTGTTAATATAGTAGAACTATATAACTTAATAAGTAAATTCTACTGTTACGGATGCTTCAATATCATTTTGACCTGGTTCAATTGGTGTGGTAGCAATTTCACCCCGCATTGCCAAGGAGCGGGTATAAGGAATTGGTGCCAAACTATTTTCTGTAATTAATACCGGAACCGGTTCATTCGGAATTTTTAAGCTGGAGCCAATCCCCTTAGCTTTATTTATTGCATTTCTTACGGCAAGATTGAGAGCTTGTTGATAATAAAGTTCTGGTTTTGATATGTCAAAACGGATTGATTCAACAATATTTGCTCCATTTTTTACTGCTGTATCAATAACTGTACCTACACGAGCAATATCACCTGTTGTAACTTCAAATACATTTCGCACCTGATAACCTTGATTAATACGTTGACCGTTTTGAAAATCCACTAATTGATCGATTTGATATTGTACTGTTTGGATATCGGTGATTCCAAGCTGCTTTAAACCCTGTAATACTTGCTGACTTATTCTCGCATTCTCCATTTGAGCCGCAGTAACTGATTCTCCACTGGTTAAAACTCCAAGCCGTAAGCTTGCAAAATCAGGGGATACAGATACTTGGCCTTTGCCATTAAGTACCATTTTCCTTTGAGTGCTGTGTGTATCATCTTTGTATGCTGGCATAGGACGATTCTCCCTTAAGGTTCTATCATAGTATATGAGTGAAGTTACTTTATTGATTCATAAATCAAAATAATATTAATTTAATATAGAAAAGGAGTAGACTAATATGCAGCAGATTGAATCTATTTTAATAAAACAACGCAGTTTTTTTAATAACGGTAATACTAAAGAAATTGCTTTTCGTATTAAGCATCTGAAACGGTTGGAAGAAGTAATACGGTCGAATGAGAAAGAAATATTAGAGGCTTTAAAGAAAGATTTGAATAAAGCACCTTTAGAAGCATATGCCACAGAAATCGGTATTGTATTAGAAGAGTTACGATTTACGATTAAGCATTTACGTGGCTGGGCTACTCCTAAAAGAGTCAGAACTTCACTGGTAAACTTTATATCTACAAGCAGAATTTATCCGGAACCATATGGAATCGCTTTAATTATATCTCCCTGGAACTATCCCTTTCAGTTAACTTTAGCTCCGTTAATTGGGGCAATTGCTGCCGGCAACTGTGCAGTTGTCAAACCTTCCAATGAATCCGTGAATACATCATTAATAATAGAAAAACTACTTAAGCAGGCCTTTGATCAGGATTATGTTGCGGTTATTCAAGGGGGCAGAGAAGCAAACCAGTCACTTCTTAGCCAAAAGTTTGATTATATCTTTTTTACTGGAAGTGTGGCAGTAGGTAAAGTTGTAATGAGTGCTGCTGCAAACAACCTAACCCCCGTAACTTTAGAGCTTGGTGGAAAGAGCCCTTGTATTGTTGATGAAACAGCTGATCTGGATATAGCGGCAAGGCGCATTATTTGGGGAAAATATGTGAATGCAGGGCAAACTTGTGTTGCTCCTGATTATTTGTTAGTTCACCAAAGCGTTAAGGCTGCCTTGTTGGAAAAGATGAAACAGTATATCCATCGTTTTTATGAAAATAATGATAACTATAAGGAATTTCCAAGAATTATTAATGAGAAGCATTTTAAAAGGCTAGAAGGATTGATTGAGGGTGAAAAGATTATTATTGGGGGTGAATTGAATCTTTCAAGTAAGCTCATAACTCCGACGATTTTAGATCAGATTACTTGGGAAAGCAGGATAATGCAGGAAGAAATTTTTGGTCCAATCCTTCCGGTGCTTGAATTTAAATCCCTACAAGAGGTAGTAAATAAGCTTAACGAACTTCCAAAGCCCTTGGCCTTTTATTATTTTACCAAATCAAAAAATCGTGAGAAGGCAATGCTAAAAAATGTTCCCTTTGGTGGAGGTTGTATCAATGATACAATTATGCATTTAGTAAGCATGTATTCGCCGTTTGGCGGAGTGGGGGACAGCGGAATGGGAGGTTATCATGGTAAAGCAAGCTTTGATACCTTCTCACATCATAAGAGTGTTTTAAAGAAATCAATCCATTTTGATATGCCTTTGAGATACCCGCCCTATAAAAATCATTTGAAGTATGTTAAGATGTTTTTAAAATAAAGACACTATTTGGAACCAAGCTCAAAAATCTGCGGTTTCCTCGCTGTTTAACTTCTTGGTTCTGTTCACTACATTTTGAGATGGTACAAAGAGCCATAAGGGAGATTAATAATGAAGAAACTAATCCTTGTAACTTCTCCGCCAGCTAGCGGAAAAACCTATATATCAAAGCAATTAGCAAAGACATTAAAGCATGTGGTATATCTTGATAAAGATACCCTTATTGTGTTATCTAAGCAAATTTTTAATGTAGCAAATCAGCCTTATGATCGAAGCTCCAGTTTCTTTGAAGAGAATATTTGTGATTATGAATATGAGGCTGTAGTGGCTCTGGCATTGGAGGCGTTGGACTATGATGATATTGTATTAATCAATGCTCCATTTACAGAGGAGATTAGAGATATCAATTATATTCAGCAGTTGAAGGATAAATTGAAGGAAAAGAATGCAAGACTAGTAGTAGTTTGGGTGGAAACTTCAATAGAAGTATGTAAACAACGTATGATTGCACGTAATTCTGACAGAGATACCTGGAAATTATCCCATTGGGAAGAATACATTGCAGGTTGTAACTTTAATCCACCAAGCACCCTGGATGATCCAAGTGTTATTGATGATTTATTAATCTTTAAGAATTCTTCCGAAGAAGAATACCAAGAATCACTTAAGCGGATAGTTGAGATATTGGAAACACCATAAGAATTATATTCAATAGAAAATTAGAAAAGCCAAGAGAGTATTTTCTCTTGGCTTTTCTAATATGAAACGATTAATCGATTCATTTTGTTAAATTTATTGTAAAATTATCTCATTTAAATTTTGTTGACGAAAAAAATAAATAGAGCTATAATTAGATAATCAGCATCTATTTGCGCAAAGGTATAATAATACATATATACTATAGCACAAATATCTCGTGCTGTCAATACCTTTTTGAAAATAATTTTGGTAACGGTTCTGCCAGAGCGAAAACGAGCTTATGACTGAACTGCAAATAACTTTGAAAGGATGTATTTATATGAAGAAGGATTATTTACTCCTACCTATTTCATTGCAGAATTCGCAAACTACCAATGCAGTCAGGAATTGTAATGAGATTACAATGAAGTTTGGCTTACAACTTTATGAGCCAGATATTCAGTTTTTAATTGAAAATAGAAAAGAAAGTCTCCAAAAATATGGGCGTATTGAGTTTGGCGGAGGTGTCCTTCAAAAGATTATTATTGAATTTAGTGATTCGCCCTATCTATATCAGGATAATTATGCAGATACGCTTGCTGAGCTGCAGGAAATCTTTTATTATTTCAAAAATGAAACCTTAGAAGAGTTACCGGATAATGAGCTAATTCATATTATGAAAAAAAAATTTGACGATATCTGTCAAGGTTCCACAGATTATTTAAAAGAGACGATTCTTGAGAATTACTGCAGAGATGTGAGATACGGAGAAAAAGGATATCAGGATATTGACGGATATGAGGAGGATTATACACATTTTCTTGACTATGATAGAGAGGAATGGGAGTGGTAATATGAATCAATTAGATCATTACGGTTATTTGGAAGAAAGTTTACTTGACAGTGAAAATTATTTTCAGTCTCTTTTCACAGAAGTTTGTGAAAGACAGCTTTTCTCTGGGGGACAAATGGAACGTATACAAATGGAATTATTGGAGCTAATGGAGAAAGAAGTAATTCGATATACCAATGACGAAAGTAGTTCTATTCCTGTAGAAAAGGCTCAAGAGATTCTGCAGTCAATATGTTTCAGTATTGGTTTTTATTTAAAATCCATTTTTTCAATGACAGAGAAACTATATGCCTTAAAAGACAGAAAATTATTGGAGTTATATCATAAAGGTTTAAAGGGGGTTCAAGATTGTGTAAATGAGAGTAGGATACTGCATATGGAACTGCAGAAGACAGCCATGCCAGAGCTCACAAATTTTGCATACCAAGATACGGTTTTTAAAGCTCTTCCAGAATTCTTTCATGATTATGAACCTGAATTTGCAGCACATATAACACAAGCCTCAATTGATTATCCCTTATCAGAGGTGGTGGAGAACCTCTGTGGGGTTGAGTATATTTATGCATACTTACAGCGCCTTTCATTAGAACAGAGTTTTTTAAATGAATTTGCCATACAAGACATAAATCTTTTATTGGAAAATTACGATGAACAAGCAAAACATATGTTGATTAACATTTACGAAATTGTCCTAATCAATGCATTTGCTTGTGTTTTGCTCGATCAAAAACTTGAGCGATTACTATTTAACACGCAGGAGTTTGATTGGATCAAGGATTATTTAGGTTCTTTAGCAGATATTGAACTGGAAAAGAGAGGTGAACAAGTCCTTGATTCCATAAGTAAGCAATTAAATCTTTCAGTGGAGTTAACGAGCTATAATAAAAAAGCGTACATTCGCATATTACCTAGATTAAAACATAATCTGCAAACTGGCACCTTGAATAATTTCTTTGTTGTTGCAACAGCTTCAAAAGAGGTGATTGAGGTCTTTGAAGACGGAAGTCCTATGGTGGACGAACAACTACGTGATTTCATTGAAGTATTACGTGGGATTCCTACAACGGCAGAGAAAATCTTCTTAATTAAAAACACTGTTCGAAGTCAGGCAGATTTAATAGAATTATTAGAAGAATGCTTTGAAGAGGATAAATATGAAGAGGTCATTACCTCTTTTAGTGAACTAGAGAAGGATATGCTTCGAAGAAGTCTTCTTTATTTAGGCGGTTATTTAATCGTTGAAGATTATGAACCACAGAAGAAATGGGAACAATTGCTTTTTCTACAGAAGTAGTATAGGGTTTTAAGGAATATTACTGATTTAGTACTTGATAGAGACTGGATGATTTGATAATATGAAAAAGTAGGAAATTGGCATACAGGAGGATAACAGATAAGAATACATTTATTTTTGACCTTGATGGAACCTTATTACCAATGCCGGATCAAAATTTGTTTCTTAATCTTTATATGAAGAATCTATCAAAGAAAATGCTGTCCCAAGGTATTGAAGCTGAAAAAACCATGAATGCGCTTTTGGCTGGAACACAAGCAATGATTGAAAATGATGGCTCAATGACTAATGAGGAGCGTTTTTGGAGTGTCTTTACAAGCATTTTAGGTGAAAAAGCCAGAGAGTTGGAACAATTTTTTGATCAATATTATCGCAATGAATTCATAGCCGCAAAGAATAGTACTGGCACCCATCCATTGGCGAAGGAATGTATTCAGGTCTTAAAAGATAAGGGATATACGATTGTACTTGCTACAAACCCGATTTTCCCTAGAATAGCTACTCTAACTAGAATTGAATGGGCTGGGTTAAATCATGATGACTTTGAGCTTATAACTACCTACGATAATAGTTCTTATTGTAAGCCAAATCTGAAATATTATGAAAATATACTTACTTTGCTAAATAAACAACCTTCGGAATGCATTATGATTGGTAATGATGTCCGTGATGACATGTGTGCTGCTGCACTTGGAATGGAGACCTTTTTATTAAAGGATTGCCTCATCTGCTCAGCAGAAGAAGATATTACAATATATCCCCAAGGAGATTTTGAAGACTTGAAACGAATAATAGATAACCTTCCAGTAATTTGATAAGGATGGTAGCGGAAAAGAGTGCCAGAAGCACTCTTTTCTGAAAAATATAATAGGAGAGGAACAATTTATATCTAAATGTTGGGATTAGCTAAGAACTAATAAAAGTATATAAAAAAAGGAAGCAAGGCAACCCAAACCAAATGCGTTAAATTAACTATCGCATAAATGGTTAATGAGATGTTTACAGCAATATTAGATATTCTTAATTGCTCGCTGTCCGCATCTTTTACTTCGTGATATAAGTATAGTAAAAGTATGGCTGGCAGTATTACTTTAATAAGGATACTTATTAACGGACTTTCTACTGCATTTATCATAAGAAAATTCACTTCCTGAAAATACCCCGTCTGTAATAGTAATAATGTAAACGTTATATCTGCGACATTAAGCAGATACAAAAGTATAAATTTTTTTCTGACCATTAATAAATCGTAATTTTTTATAAATGCTATCATTCTTACACCTCCTTGGTTTCATTATTACCATTTAATTGGAAGTTAAACAAATTTATACCAATATATGCAGTACAAGCTATATTTGGAAGGATTATTTTGAAATAATAATTGAATTTACCAATAACTGTACAAAAAAATTAGAAATGTGTATAATAACATTAGATTGATTTTGTAATAACCTGCAAAGGAGAGAAGCATGTTAGAGGAAAAACGATTTGCTGTTTTAATCGATGCAGATAATGTATCTGCTAAGTATATTAAATATATTTTAGATGAATTAACTGGGTATGGAGTTGCAACTTATAAGCGTATCTATGGAGATTGGACGAAACCAAGTGCGGGCTCCTGGAAAGATGTATTGCTGGAGAATTCAGTTACACCGGTGCAGCAATATGGCTATACCGTAGGTAAAAATGCTACAGATTCTGCAATGATTATAGATGCTATGGATATTCTTTATTCTGGTAATGTAGAAGGTTTTTGTATTGTCTCCAGTGACAGTGACTTCACCAAATTAGCCTCAAGGCTTCGTGAGTCTGGAATGCTGATTGTTGGTATGGGGGAACGAAAGACACCGAAGCCTTTCATCGCTGCCTGTAACCAGTTTAAATATTTAGATGTGTTAGCTGAATCCGAAAAGAAGAGCATGGAGATGGAAGAGAGCCATGCCAAATCTGATGTAAACAAGGATAAGAATAAAAAAGCCGCTGTCAAGAAGGGGAAAGAGATGGAACCTGATCCTAGTAAGGTGATTAAGGCTCCTGTTACAGCCGAGAACGGCGATACGGTTAAAAATATGACTGATATCAGCGTGATAAAGTCAGCAATTATTAAAATGATGAATGAGGTTGATGAAGAAGACCAGCGAATGAATATGGGAGAGTTAGGCAGCAGGCTTGTAAAACGTTACCCGGATTTTGATGTAAGAAATTATGGAGATACGAAACTATCAAAGTTTCTTAAAAAGTTTGATTTTCTTGAAATTGATACCAATGGCAAGGGTGGAAGCTCCATGTGGGTTACATTAAAATCTAATCCTGAACAGGAGCCAGAGATTAAAACTCAATCACTTCCTGTAAGGAGAAGAAGAACTTACCATAAACGTGTTAAGGATCAGTCATGAAATATATGAAAATAGACCAGTATACCATTGAACTGGAGAAGAAAAGAATTAAAAATATGTATTTAAAGGTATTAGCTCCGGATGGTAGAATTGTAGTAACTGCACCTTTCCGAATGAAGGACGAAGAAATAAAGTCATTTATTATGTCCAAATTATCCTGGATAGAGCAGCATCAATTAAAGATTTTACAAAAACCAGTACGTACAGAGTTAAGTTATGTCACAGATGAAATATTAACCTTATGGGGACAGAGTTATACATTAAATGTGCTGGAACAAGCCAAACGTCCCAAAGTAACCATAATGGGGGATGTGGTGCAGTTATCTGTTAGAAAAGATAGTACCTCGCTGCAAAGAAAAGCCATTATAGATAAGTGGTACAAAGAAAAGCTATCCGAACAGATTCCATATTTAATTCATAAATGGGAGAAAGTAATTGGCGTACAGGCTGGGGATTATCGCATTCGGGACATGAAATCAAGATGGGGTTCCTGTAACATCCGGACACATGAAATCTGCATCAATCTTCAGCTAGCAAAAAGACCGTTACGATGTCTGGAATATGTAGTTGTCCATGAGTTGGTACATCTACTTGAAAAAAATCACAACAAAATATTCTGGGGATATATGGATGTGTTTATACCGGAATGGAAAAAAATACGATTAGAATTAAAGACAAATGTACAATAATTGTTGCACATTAAATAAAAAACATAAACTTTCAAAGGATTCTTTAGTTAATCTATGAATAGAAATACTTAGCCGGATACGTTATTATGGTATCCGGCGTTTTTTTAGCTCTGAAACAAGCAAAGCACTTTTCATCAGCTTTGTCATAACACATAAAATTACTAGTTTGAATGCGCCTACTGCATTCCTGACATAAGAAATGAGGACGATTGTAATCGAAAATATAGCAATTAAACGACGGATCGACTTGACTCTGACTGGTTCCAACG
>JAFACO010000228.1 GCA_023425485.1 Bacillota bacterium | reverse complement strand
GGTCCGCAGCCTAAATCTAATAAAGTGTTGAAATGAGCTGGGGGTGCAAGGTTTGCAATCCAAGACACAGACTTGTCGATAAATTCGGACTTACGACTTGCTGCATCCCAATTTGTATTTAAATGGGCTTCTAATAAGCTTATTGAGATATGGTCGTCATTCCAAAATTGATTGGTACTATTCTCATATAATAATGGTTTCGTAAGATAAGGGGTTAATTTTTCAAACATGTTTTCCTCCAAAATGTGAAATTATTTATTGTATTTATGCATGGGATAGTTCTGGGAACATCAATTTATGTTCTTCAAAGGCTCCAAAATCTTTTCCGAATAGAAATAGGGTAGTATCTTCTTTCTTTCGTTCAGTTCTAGTATAATCTGTTTTGTTTAGTGGTGTAAACTCCAGTGTCACTTTTTTGATCTGTTGACCAAAGGATTTTATAATCTGCTCTAGATCTGCTGTTTCTGGTGAAAAAACATTGAAAAGCTTAAGCTGATCCCCGTCAATCTCTGCAATAACATAAGCCTTTTGGCTCTCAATGAAGAATACATTATTGTTCATGAACTTGGTGACATAGAACATAATGAGCTCCACATTAAACCTTGAATCCAGGCTACTATTACATACACTGCTATTGATAGCCTCTTCAAGCACTTTCCAGTCCTCTTTGTCCTTCATTGGAATAGGAATAGCATTGAACTCGGTCTGAATATCCATATCTTTCGTGTACTGGTATTCTCTACCTTTATGAAAGCCAAACCTCGGGTAGAAGTTAAGAACAGTGTCATTTGCAAAGAGGAATATACCATCTACGTTACATTTGTAATCCTTGAAGACTTCCTCCATTAGACTTTTGCTTAGGCCTTGATTGCGATGTGTCTCTTTGGTCATGACGGTACCAATTTGCAAATATCGTTTCTTAGTTCCAATATACTCAAAATCCATGATATTTACTGAAACATTAGCAACTACAACACCTTTATCAAGGATGGAATAAGGAATGTATTTTTCGCCCCAATACCCATTTTGATACCAATCTTCAAAATTAAAAGCAAATAATTCCCTGGCAAGATTATTAAAGCTATTTCTAAGCAAGTCATTTTCCCGATAATCCTTTACTAAAGCATAGTTACTATTCATAGTTAAAATCTCCTTGTATTAATATTTCAATATTACGCTCTAACGGATTGTTTCGAAGAATAACCTTTCCCGTTTTTTCTAGTTGCTTTTCTTTGCTTCGTGTAATATTCAGTAACTCTGCTACTATTTTATCTGTTCTAATCTTTAATTCAAAGGGGTTTTCAATAAGTAGCTGATCACCTGATTGAAAACAGATTGGAGCATAATTATTAGTACCAACAGAGTTTAGGGAATTAATCTGATATTTAATGTTATTATAGTTTATTTCAGCTTTGTTTTTTGCAAAGACGGATTTATCTGTTCCATATACATTAGCAAGATTAAAATCGTTTTCCATAAATTTTTTATAATGCTCAGGAGAGATGTCTTGAGGCCTAAGTCTTTCATGGATTGTAAGATTATAAGTATGCTTACATTTCTCACATTGATAGATTAGCCAAACATCGATACGGTTTCCATTTGCATTAACTCGAAAATTATTACTGTTAATAAAAACTGACTTACACCCACAGGTTGGGCAGTTACGAAGGATGGAGTAGGATTCCTCCGGGATTATTCTATATTCAAATTTTCTTTTATAGCTCATTAGCATCTCCTTATCATAACTTCGGATCTGCAAAGGCTATTACATGAATTTTATATTATATTTGCAATAGCCTTCGCTATGCAAAATAATCAGGAGTGGTCATAAAAGCTATTCCTTTCTTTATCATAATTAGTACTATTTTAGCGAAGGAGTATAAATATCACTACCTCATATTTTTTTATAATAAAGAATGAGCTGTTTCACTGGGGTTGTTTGGCTCTCATCAAACATAGATATTCATACAAGTGGAACAATAAGCCGTTTCACTTAAAAAATATCCTTAGAAACCAAGCGTTCACGACTAATTTATGAAACATTTAACCTGGTTTGAATAGTTACAAATTTATTAGGTTGACATAGTAACCCTTACAATACTAGTATAGAAGAATAGTTAAAAATTAGTAAAGCACATAGAAATAAGTAATCAGTCCCTAAAATGTTATGTAATAAAAAAGCGTAGATACCTAGAAAATCAATTATGGTATCGGGGAGAATCGCTTCATTTGGCAGGAACAACGATTATAAATGAGAAGGAGAAACAATATGGGAATTAAGTTTTACGAACAGGAAAGAGTATTTAAATTAGATACACCAAAGACAAGCTACCTCATAGGAATTATTGATGAGGAGGGTTTTGTAGGGCATATCTACTATGGCAATAAAATAGAGGATTATAACCTACAGTACTTAATGAGACTGGAAGAAAACCCGTATATACCGTCTAAGAACAATCGAGACCGATTGTCTTTTTACGATTGCTTTCCAACCGAGTATTCCACCCATGGAATAGGCGACTTTAGAGAAGATTGTATTGCAATTGAGACTCTTAGCGGACACACTTCTTTGCAGCTAGGTTATATTTCACATAAAATATATGCTGGCAAACCAAGCCTTGAAGCTCTGCCGGCGAGTTTTGGTGATGAAGAAGCTTGTACTACGTTAGAGTTATTGTGTAAAGATAACACGTTAAATCTGGAGGTGACCCTTACCTACACGGTTTTTGAAGAGGTGGATGCAGTTACCAGAAGCGTAAAAATAAGGAATAATGGAACAGAAGCAATTTATTTAACAAAGGCATTATCTGCCTGCCTGGACATGGATAATCTGGAGTTTGACCTAATAACACTGCATGGTTCCTGGGCCAGAGAGCGTCATATTCAAAGAAAATCAGTTGGATATGGGAAGCAGAGCGCATCTTCTATACGAGGAGAATCCAGTCATCAAGATCATCCCTTTATGGCATTAGCTTCTAAGAATACAACACAGGATATAGGTGAAATATATGGATTTAATCTGGTTTATTCAGGTAATTTTTTAGCAAGTGTTGAAATGAGTCAGTTTGATAATATTAGAGCAGTTATTGGTATTAATCCCTATGATTTTAGATGGAAATTAGAATCAGGAGCCAGCTTCCAGACCCCGGAAGTGGTATTAACATATTCCGAAGATGGCATCGGCGGAATGAGCAGGAATTTTCATGATTTATACCGAAATCATTTAATCAGAGGGGAATACAAGGATAAAAAGCGTCCGATTTTGATTAATAATTGGGAAGCGACCTATTTTAATTTTGATACCGAAAAGTTAATCAGTATTGCAAAAGAAG
>JAFACO010000203.1 GCA_023425485.1 Bacillota bacterium | reverse complement strand
GAGTTTACTGAGGTTCTTCGGATTTATCTTATTATTATATCATTACCAGATCCATAACATAATAGGTGCTTCAATGCCATTATTAATTTTCATCTATTTCCAAAACCTAGTTAGCACTCTTAAGTAGTTTGGTCATGTCCGTTAAAACTTCTGAGCAATCTATATTATGGATACCAAAGAATAAATTAGTACTTACAATAAAATTTAGTAAAGAAAATCTCAAAGGCATTTCTTTTCCGCTTTCACAGGAATCAATTAATAATCCTTCTTCTGTATTATCGAACCTCAATAATCCAGTCATGCCAGCATGAACACGGTAGCAAGAAATGTTATACATATAGTTTTCTGGATATCCAACTGCTTTCCTCAGTTGATTAAAACTCATATCTTTACTTGCCCACCAATATTGTTTGAAATACTTTTCTTCATTTCTCCCCGATAAATATGCTGAATATTTTTTCTTTAAAGATTTCTCTTCATCATTTCTTTTATTAAGCAAAAATTCTAATTCCTCATTGTCAGTAACTTTTTCTCTAAGCCATTCTAGATACTTAATATGATCCCGACAAGTTTTAACACTATAATCATCATAAAATCGTTCAACTAAATCTTTATTATCTCTTCTCTCGTAGAGATAAGTCATTATTATCATTGTTTCATATGTATTACGAGCTAAAGTCATAGCTCCTTCCGGATAACCGGCAACCAGAAGTGTATATATTTCACATATAGTTAAAAGTGTCTTGGCATATAGTTGTGAAAATACATATTGTATGCTTATTTCCACTTTAACATTTACTGATACGGCTAAATTCCTACACTTATCAATAATTATTGCAAAGTCGTTAAGTTCATCTGTCGTTACCATAGCGTTCCCCTCTAGTTATTCGTTATTCAAAACACAGTCTATACGTTTCAATTCGCTTATATACTTTATATTCTTTATTCTTATTTCTACCGCAAGTCTGAGAATAAAATAGAAACTGCTAACAATGCATTCATCTAGTATGACAGGAAGTGCCTGCCTTCTAAGCTCGAATGTAACACCGAGTTCTGCCCGTAAATCAAAATGCATAAGCTGAGCTGAATCTTTGATAATCTTACCATTCTCAAATATCATTTACTTAATTTTCAATTAATAGTGTATTCTCTGTTTCAAAGTGAGTTCATAGTGATTATTAAATAATTTTGCAAATAATTATGAAACACCTGTACAATTTATGGATTGTTACCGTTTTTATTCACAACGGAAATTTCCATCCACTTCATTTTTCTCGATTTTTCGCAAGCACTCATCACAATAAAACTTTGGATTACCGTCCTTGTCTTGACCAGAGATAAATGGTTTGCCACATCGAGGGCATATATCATCTGCACTATATTCTGTTAATCTATTGTACCTATCCTTTTTCATTATAATCCTCCTAAAAACACATTTCCTAATGATACTTGCAGTAACTAATATCATATACCTCCATATAGCTGCCAGTACTATCACAAAAAATTATACCTTTTGATGTTTTCCACTATCTTGAAGTTCAGTAATTTTATCCTGTATATCCCATCAAAATTTTCAAAATAAAATATAACATATTTATCCATCTGATATTTTTATTATCTAAATTGATAAAGTTTAATTATTTACTAATTCTTACTCATAAAAAGGGGAATCCGGCTTACCAAAGCGCTGATAATCTTGTACTAACTTTTGACATGTAAATTCATTAAAAAGTTCTGAATGCTTTTTTACTTCGGTTTTAGAATAATTCGAAAATGTATCAAATTCATCAAAATATCTGAACAATATAAAAAATGAACTAATATCGTCACCATATACGCCAGCAAATGACATATAATAATTATTATTTAAGACAAAGAATACATTTGCTATCTTCTTATAAAGCTCAAATTGTTCTTCATTTATTTGAAACCATTTATCATTTAACAACTTAAGATTCATAAACTCTTCGTTTTTATAACGGTAACTTTCTTCAAGAGCCCGGATTATTCTTCCTGCAAAACCACATAGTAAGTCAGCCATTCTCACTCCTATTTCTTTCTTAGAGTCCAGTTCAATAGTCTGTGGAAAACCTGCTTTTCTAGCTGCAAGCAATGTTTTACTATCAGTATCGGCTGCTCCTTCATTGTCCAGAAAGAGACTGAGCCTATTTTCATTCAATTGTAATTCTTCAATCAGTGACTTTAATCCCCAAAATGCAACTTCATAATTCCAATCTAAATTTAAATATGAATGTATATTATCATCTATTAATTGCAAACATTGCCGGAATGCATTTAATTCAAGTCCTTTATGCTCTATATTGCGGATTTCCCTTACTTTTTTTCTAAGAAAACTTTTTAACTCCGTTAAGAAATCGTTACTTTCATCAAAAAGAGCATTTACCACATTATCTGGTCTATATAGCCAAATAGCTTTTGTTATTATATATAAAAGACTTTGTCCTTCCTGGGAGCTATATCCATAATGAGGGGCAATTATCTGTCTAACTACTGTTTCCAATTTGCTTAAAACACATAAATAAATATACTGTCCATTTTCCAAGAAAGAAAAATAATCCTTATAAAAATTCAATTGTTCTTTTTTAAAACTTGCGATTCCATACTCATAAAACTTTTTCTTATAAATATCACTTTTTAATTCATCAATACCATAAAATGCTTTGTACTTTTCTTCAAAAAATTTATATTTTTCTCTTACTATTTCATCCTTCGAAGCATTCCAACCTATGGCTGCTCCTATGTA
>JAFACO010000199.1 GCA_023425485.1 Bacillota bacterium | reverse complement strand
GCTTCAAATAAGGATCAAGAAGTCCAAGACTTATTCGTAAACTCAGGTTTTAAAATAAATAAGTTAAAGGATATTCGCAGCTGGTTCTTTAATCATCAGGCGATAAATGTAGCAATTGAAATCGAGGTAATGAAGTGTGGCAGCTTTCATAACTTAATGACAGATACAAAAGCGTTGGAAGCAATAGGTAAGAACTTGAAAGAGATTGTTCCAGTTATTAAAGCAAAACAGGCTAAAATCGATTCTATCACCTACTTATTCGCCTATATTCCTTCGAAATTATTGGGATTTGTACTCAGTAAACTTGTCTTCGCACCAAAAAGTTTGCCGCGCCTACTAATGGAAAGTAACAATAGCACATTTGGATATGGCCGTAAAGAAGTATTTGTAGATGCGAAAAAGTATCATATTAAAACGCCTAGATTAGAGCTGTCATTATTTAAAAAATAATGTCCCGTCGTTCACTTGTTATTTATAAAAGTGATGATAAAGGACTACACATTACTTTCCTTTATCTTCACTGTATTTATAAACTAACCTATTTTACTGTTGGTTCACCGTATATTCTTTATAACGATCAATTGCATCCTAACCTTTTATTCTACTTCTTTACCCGATTTGTAGTCTTATATTTCATACCACAGCTGTCGTATGTAGTCCATTCGCCTATTGGTTCTCCCTTATCAAAATATCCCGAACGTTTTAATGTACCATCTGGGCGATACCATTCCCAATACCCATCTGGATAACCATCAACAATTTTACCTTTGGACCAAATGGTAGTGCCGTTCGCGTGGTACTTAATTGTAACTCCATCAATTTCATCAATCTTTTTTTCTTTCACACCATTTGGATGAATTAGATCACAATCTTTGTTTCCCATTTACACTTCTCTCCAAGTTAATTAATTCAACACTGTATTTTTTGATTATAACAGCAAATTAATATAAATCTAATATCAATTATTTACTAAATACACTTTTGATATTATAACAATTTGTTTCGTTTTGCTCTAATAATTATTAGTTTATATTATACCTTCGAGTAGCTTTTATGTCTACAAAAGTCGTTTTCTAAAGAAAAGAATTTTCACACTGTTGAACCTAGCGCATTTACTAGATAAAAAAAGAACTATCAAAAATCCATAGATTTGAGATAGCTCTTTCCATTATATTATACTAGACTCTAATATTATTATTCTACTGTAACCTTAAATTTTGCAATAGTAACAGTTTTCTTGTTATAGGTCTCTTTAACTGTCACAGTATAGGTGCCTGCTTTTTTTGCAGTGTACTGACTACCGTAAACATATTTATCACCAATATATTCCTTATATAAACCTTTCCACTCATCATCGATGGCAAGTTTATCGATACTTGCAGCATCAATTTTAGATTCTTTTATCGTAAAGTTCTTGCTATCTGTAGTCCAAGTATAGGTTGCACCAGGATTACGATATAAGATATAAAAGAAGTTATCATCAAAGTTAACAAAGCTTTGAATAGTGTATTCGCCGCTTCCCACTTCAAATTCTTTATAAGCAGCCTTTACAATAGCTTTTTTTACAGTAACCTTACACTTACCAATGGTTGTAGTTTTACCTTTTAAAGTCTGTTTACAGGTAATTGTTGCGGTGCCAGCTTTAACACCAGTAAGGTAACCACCATCTTTACTAATAGTTACAACTTTAGAATCACTGGAGGTGAAACTGTAGGTCGCGCCTGATACTTTGTTACTTACTGAAAGTTTCTCGGCATCACTTGTTTCATATAAACTAGTGTCCCAATAAACCTTGCTACTCATTTTGCCCACAGGTATTGTCAGCTCTTTTGCGCTTAACGATGGACTCTTTGCTGCCTCAGCAACTTGAGGAACAAATAAGCTCCCTACCAATAAAGCAACGAATAACACCATTAAACTTAGTACTCTTGTTACATTGATCTTTTGTAATTTCATTGTGCAAGCTCCTTAGTATTTATTATGGTTCCTTCTTGAGGATATCATTACCTTTATTTTATCCTATTGATTTCCAAATGTCAAAGGTACAAATAGACTAAATTTCCTATTAAATATTTTATGCCAAATCATTTTTATAATATATTTAATGATTACTAGCCATTATTTTTATCCTCAGATTTATATTAAATGATTGTTTACGCCCCCTTGACAGGAAATTATATTTCATCTAATATTAGAACAATTTATTTTGGTAAAATAATCAAGTATAAAAATTTTTTTAAGGAGATTTTTATGAGTTTTGGTGGATTAATTATAGGCTGTACTGCTTTTTTGATTATAGGAATTTTTCACCCCATTGTCATCAAGTGTGAATATTATTTCACAGAAAAAATATGGCCACTCTTTCTTATTATTGGAATTGTTGCACTTGTAATATCCTGCATTGTAGCATCTCATGTGCTTTCAGCGATTTTGGCTATCTTTGGTTGCTCTAGCCTTTGGTCCATTATTGAACTAAAAGAACAGAAAAAACGTGTCGAAAAAGGGTGGTTTCCAAAAAACCCTTCACGTTCTTAATTTGTTTAGACTATAAATCATTACTAGGGCTTTTCTTACCAAGCTTAAAAATCACTTCACAATTTTAATTGTTTTCAAGCTATCTTTTTTTGTCTTTCGTTTCTCTTTATACATTTGTTTATCGGCTTTTTCAATGATATCTTCTAAATCAACATCCATGTCTGAGGAGTAATAAAACAACCCATGACTAGCCATTATTTGATATGGATTTTTCTCTTGTTCATTTTTTTTGTCTAGTAACTGTTTAATCTCATTCCAGACGTTTTCCGCTTGAATTCTGTCCTTATTTCTAAAAATAATGATAAACTCATCACCGCCAAATCGGAAAAAGATATCCTCCTCCTGTATCTTGCTTTGTATTATTTCACAGAGGGTTATAATATATCGATCTCCTTCGGTATGCCCATAGGTGTCATTTACTTTTTTCAAATTATTAATATCTAAAAAACAGAGTACAAATCCTATAGGGGAATCCTTTGCTTCTTCCAATAGTTCTTCTAATTTTTTTAAGCCCATTCTTCTATTCAAAATCCCAGTTAAGGCATCAGTAGAGGCATAATGGGACAATTCCTCTTCATTTTTCCTAATTTCCGTTATATCCATAATACCTGTCAGAATACACTTCTCACCATGATAATCAATTAATTCATAATTGGCAGTAACCCACGTCTGATTACCATTAAAATTATATTCCACAATTCGGTTATAGGTATTATTATTTTCTTTTAATTCTTCCAAAAGAGCAATTTTACTTTCATTCTTAATAAAGCGATCTATACTATGATAATTCTTAATCTCATCTTCATCAATTCCAAGTAAGCTACAGGCTCTTTTACTTGCTTCTATTATCTTTCCATCCTTTAACCTTGTTATTAGCACCGGATATGGGTTTATGTAAAAGAGTCTCTTAAAGTTTTCTTCACTTGCCTTTAGCTTCTTGCGATAGAAGAACTCAACCATTCTTTGGCGGTAGAATATAACACCTAATAAAGTTGCTGCCCCAACAAATACAGTGGCATTCGCTTGTTTTGCAATTAAAAGATCTAAGTCTTTACAATGAAACGCTAATCCTATAAGAAAAATCAAATGATTAGCTCCAAACGCAAATAGCATATAGGAAGGCTTTAAGGAAAATGCAACTGCAGCAATTAATATAAGTATAATATAGGAATATAAGTTACCTGTATGTAGTTGACTGTTAATGGAGGATAGTGCCCCAAACAAAATATAGAGAAAAACATAGAGCTTAACTACAAACGACCTAATACGATTATATTTATTCCCTTTCTTTTGCACAATCCATTTATAAAAGTCCAAAAACGCTGCGGATACAATCACACATATGGTATGCATAATAATGAGTGTCACTGTATATGTCCTATCAGCACCACTTTTTATAATTGTCCAATCTAAATAGACCCAAAAAATAGTCAGGCAAAGAGTAGCCATTGAAATCAGCCTAATTCTCCCTAAAACTATCTGACTGTTATACTTCTCAAACTCTTTTTGTTCTTTGTCGGGTCTGCTTATGAAAAGCTTTAATCCTTCCTTTATCCATTCCATAAGGTCGTTCCTTTTTTGCTGGTTATATGTTTTATAATTTATATAAGAAAGGCATCCCCGAATCCCAGGAATGCCATTCAAACATATATATATTATATCAAATACGAGGTTTGGAATCAAGATATTTTTGTGCATCTTTCCCTAGCAGTTCTATTGCTTCCTCTGCCCAATCCAGATAGGCTTTATAAAGATGTTGTCCAAATAAAACCGTAATGTAATAGAACATGTGATCCTGTTGTTCTCCTAATACACTCTCCAGATTTGCTTTAAACATCTCAACCATTTTTAGGCTTTCCATATGTCTTAATTTAAAGGCTTCAATTCGATTTGTACTATCTTCTATAGGTACAAGACTACCGAAAAATAGCTTAAGTAAGATTTCATATTTTGTATATTCCTTTTGCTCAGGTAATTTTAACCATTCCGTCAAAGCTAATCTACCAGCTTCGGTTATGGAATATAAATTCCTTTCTGGTCCCTTCGTCTCCTCGCTGGTTCGTTTTGTTACCAGACCATCCTTTTCGAGTTTCGCAAGAGTTGGATATATTTGACCATAACCCACTTCCCAAAAGCTACTAATCATATAGTCAGCTCTTTTCTTAATATCATAGCCACTTAGATCTTCATGATTCAATAACCCTAGAATGATATAGATTGTCGTATTTTCCTTAGCCATTTCCTGCGCTCCTTGTACCTATTTTAAATAATACTAGACCTTAACCCCAAATTGCACTGCCATCTGTCGAGCTTCTATTCAATCTAGAGAAATCCGTCTTAACAAAAGATAGAGTCGATAAAAGTAAAAATACTAACCCAATTGCTAAAATGATAATAAAAGACATAAAGGGAGTAACAATAAATCCATTAATACTAATTGCTAATTCCTCCTGTACCAGTTCAGCTGTTGATAGGTCAGTTTTTTCCAACACAATCATACGGAAGAATGCCGTCGCATAGGTCATCGGATTAATATATGCCACATATTTAAGAGTACCCGGCAGCATTGACAATGGGATATAGGCTCCTGAAAGAAAAGTTAATGGCATAGTTACAGCAGTTTTTATGATCTGAAAAGTCTGCCCATTCCGAACCTTTGTTGCCATAAATAACCCAACTCCAGAAAATACAAGGCCAATACTTATCATTGAGATTAATATATACAGGGGTGTCGTCCAAGTCGTAAATTTAATACCAATAAATAGACCAATAATTAATATTAAAAGTCCCTGAAGGGTTGAAACAGTGGCGGCTGATAATAACTGCCCCATTGCAACAGCTATTCTTTTTGCAGGGGATACCAATACCTCTTTCATAAATCCGCTTACCATATCATCGACCGTTGATGAGGCAAGGTTCAAGGAACCTTCAAATACAGTTGTTATAATAACACCTGAGAGCATATAGGCAATGGGATTTTCTATAAAATCATTTTTAAAAACTGCTCCAAATACATAAACAAAGAAAAATGGAAAAATCAATGAAAATATTAACCCTGTTTTATTTCTTATAAAGGCTTTTAACCCTCTTTTCCATAAAGCAAAAACGGTACTCATATTAAGCCTCCTCTCGAATCTTCTTACCTGTTATCTCTAAAAATACATCGTTAAAGGTACCTTTTTTTATTTCAATGTTAGTGATTTCTTCTTTATGATCACTAAGTACCTGTAATAATCCTTCCAAATTTTCAGCTATAACTTTATAATATCCCTCTTTTTTTTCATAGCTTAAATCATGTTTTAGTAATAACTGTTCCAATACCTCTCCATTCTTAGTAGTGATATACGCTTTATCCTTGGTGTACTGTTTTTTTAATGCATAAGGTGTATCATGCGCTACGATAACCCCACCATCAATGATTGCAATTTTATCACAGATTTCTGCTTCTTCCATATAATGCGTGGTAAGAAAGATGGTAATATTTCTTTCTTTTTGAAGCTTAATAATGTATTCCCAGATATGTGCTCTTGTCTGTGGATCAAGACCAGTGGTTGGCTCATCTAAAAATAATACTTTGGGATAATGAATTAATCCACGGGCTATTTCAACACGTCGTTTCATACCTCCGGATAAAGCACTAACCAGTTTCTTTCTCTCGGCTAATAAATCAACTAGCGTTAATACAAACTGGATACGCTCCTCCACTTCATTTTTAGGTATGTTATAAAATACGCAGTGCATTTTCAGATTTTCTTCAATCGTCATCTTTGCATCCAGGGTGGAATCCTGAAAAACTACACCTATTGCCGCCCTAACCTCGCTTTTTTGCTCTGTAACATCTTTCCCATCAATCAGTAAGGTTCCAGCTGTTTTTTCAAAAATAGTACAAAGGGTATTAATTGTAGTACTTTTCCCAGCCCCATTGGGTCCTAAAAATGCAAAAACACTTCCTTCTTGCACATCAAAAGTTATATCATTCACAGCTGTGAAATTACCATAGCTTTTCGTAAAATTTTTAACTTCAATAATTGAGCTCATATTGTTAACTCACCTTACCTTTCACAAATACTATATTCTAATTCATTATCTATCAGATAAATATAATCCCTTTAAAACTATATCCAATTTTTTAAGTATTTTAATGGAGTATTTCCAAATATACCATACATTTATATATTTGTAAATTTACAAATATATAAATTGCAAACTTTTGTTCTTTTTTATTGGCAAAAGGGGGCTATTGCAATTATAAAAATTGCAATAGCCCCTCTTCTCAATAACGAATAATATATTCTATCTTATTATTTATTGCTCCTCCACTCCAAATTCTAAAACGGATGGAGTCCCCTCCTTATCCCAGTCCAATAAGAAAGTAGCCCAACCCAACTGGTGTGCTAATCCAGCTTCTCCATGCAGATATTCTTTTGCCATAAGATATTCCCGTCCATTTTTTTCTACTATATCAAATAATGTAAAACCACGGGTATTGCCTCCAGCTACATAGTTCTCTCTCATATTCTGAGCTATCAAATTACCTTCAGAATCCAAAGCATTATCTGCATTAAATTCAATAGTCTTTCCTAAACCATCACAAACTGCCTTGTATTTATTATTCCCTTTTCCAAATACGACATTTACCACATATCCTTCATCTATGACGTCTTCAAATCCCTCTAAGTCTCCTCTTGGAAAGTCCATTGGAACAATGGTATTGTCCTTATATTTAAAAATATACTTTGCTACAGAACCATTACCACCATTTCCACCGGTATCGAGGCTACAGATGATCTCTGTATTTCCGTCATTGTCTACATCACCGCTAAGAACCTGTCGATAAGCCATATAATAATTGCCGTCATTTAGCTCTTTTACATAGGCAGCATCCTTATTCATATAAACTCCCAGATATGCTTTTGGATAATCCTCTGTGGTAATTGCTCCATTTTGTAAGGTCAGTAAAATTACTCGATCTAGTGTACCATTCTTATCCAAGTCCTCATAATGTACGCCTCGAAGGTCATAACTTCCTTCTGCATAAGGAATATCAGTTGTTAATATTTCATACCAATCATCACTTTCCTCTGCAGATATACCCGATTGTAAGCTTATGGTATCCCAACTATCTTTTAAGGCACTATCCACTGGCAAAGACACTTCACTCTCATTATTGATTGCATAAATCTGATAGCCTTCCTCGTCAAAGGTTTCTAACCACAAACTACCATTGCCCAAACCAACACCATACATATTTTCAATTATATTACTAGTAGCTAAAACGGATGTCTTTAGCTCCTGTGTGATTATTTGGTCATAAGCAAATAAGAAATCGTCCTCACTTTGCATAACTTTTTCTTGTCCGTCTATCTTTAACTTAATAGGGTATTTTATAAGTGCTGCAAAACCAGACTTATTATCATCTCCAAGATACTTCATAACTAATTCTATAAATTCATCTTTGCTTAATTTCGTGATATCCACTGGCACTTCCTCTATTGTTGTAGGGGTTGGTGCCGACGTTGGTTGCGGACTAACCTCTGGAGTAACCGTAACTTCATTGGTATTGGGATCTTTTCCAGGTACCGTAAGAAAACAAGAAGCACACAATCCAATAATAAAAATCAATAAAATACTTAGTACTAGCTTTGGTTTTCGTAATTTCATAATATGTTTAATCCTACTTTCTGTATTCGTTTCACCAAAGGAAACAATTGCTGCTAATT
>JAFACO010000186.1 GCA_023425485.1 Bacillota bacterium | reverse complement strand
TACGAGGAGTACTTAACGTGTTATTCCAAGCCACATTTTGGTGGCTTGCGTATAAACACCCTCAAGTCTAACCCAAAAGAGTTCGAGCAGATCTGTCCTTTTTCCATAAAATCAATTCCCTGGGTGAAAAATGGGTATTATTATGATACCAATGAGCAGCCAGCGAAACATCCTTATTATTATGCCGGGTTATATTATATTCAGGAACCCAGTGCGATGACTCCAGCAAGCCTTCTTCCAGTAAAACCAGGAGATAAAGTACTGGATGTCTGTGCTGCACCGGGTGGAAAGAGTACGGAATTGGGAGCACGACTTCAGGGTGAAGGAGTCTTAGTAACCAATGATATTAGCAATTCCAGAGCAAAAGCTCTGCTTAAGAATATAGAACTGTTTGGAATCCGTAATTCATTAATTTTATCTGAAGCTCCTAATAAGCTGGTAGATTATTTCCCGGAATATTTCGATAAGATTCTTATTGATGCTCCTTGCTCAGGGGAAGGTATGTTTCGAAAGAGTCCTGCAATCATGAAAAATTGGGAGCAGTATGGTGTAGATTATTATAATAAATTACAGAAAGAGATTATTTTATTAGCTGCGAAGATGTTAAAACCTGGCGGTTATATGCTTTATTCTACCTGTACCTTCTCACCAGAAGAAAACGAGGGAACAATTTCATATTTATTAGATCAATGTCCTGAGTTTAAGGTGGTACCTGCTTTACCTGATGAGGCAACTCAAAAGGAATATGGACTAAGCTATGAGGGATTTGACTTTGGAAAACCCGAATGGGTGAAGGGCAGAGAAGAGCTAAAACATTGCATACGTCTCTGGCCACATAAAATTGATGGGGAAGGGCATTTTATCACTTTACTTCATAAGGAGATAAACGATGTTACAACACCAACTGTTACATCTGCACAGAATATAAATGATACAAAGTCGTTTCGAATGAATACGAAATCTACGAAATCTCCGCTTTCTGATGAAGCCCTTGAGTTTATCAATGAACTGGCATTTCCTATCAAACAAGAAAACCTGGTGATACACGAAGAAAGAGTGTTCCTTGTTCCTGATGGGCTTCCGGAATTAAAGGGACTTCGTATCCTAAGACAGGGTCTATTGTTAGGCGAGATGAAAAAGCAGCGTTTTGAGCCCTCACAGGCCTTGGCGAATGCTCTTAAAGTGTCTGATTATAAGAAGGTCATAAAACTAAGCGTAGACAATCCAAATGTGATTCGCTATCTTAAGTGTGAAACCATAGAACTGGAAGAAGAGTATAATGATGGTTGGTATCTTATCTGTGTGGAGGAATATCCACTTGGATGGGTGAAGTATACAAAAGGACAATGTAAGAATAAATATTTACCAGGTTGGCGCTGGGTATAATTAATGGAGAATAAATATGGCACAACAACTACGTTTGGACAAGTATCTTGCAGATATGGGTGTAGGTACAAGAAGTGAGATTAAGAACTATATTCGTAAAGGAAGAGTTAAAATAGGCGGGGTTGTATGTAATAAGCCAGAACAGAAAGTTTCATTTGATCAGAAGGATATTCAGTTTGATGATAAACTGATAACCTATGTTAACTATGAATATTTTATGTTAAATAAGCCTGCGGGAGTGGTTTCTGCAACCATGGATAAGGTCAGCCAGACAGTGCTGGACTTAATTACGGATAAAAAAAGAAAAGATTTATTCCCAGTGGGAAGGCTGGATAAGGATACCGAAGGATTATTGTTATTGACCAACGATGGAGCTTTGGCACACCAGTTACTTTCCCCTAAGAAACACGTGGATAAGGTTTATTACGCAAAAGTTGAAGGCAGGGTTACCGCTGGCGACCAGGAAGCCTTTTGGGCAGGAGTGGATATTAACGAAGAGAGTTTGACTCTGCCAGCAAAGCTTACAATCCTTAAGTCTGATGATATATCAGAAGTTGAGCTTACAATTACAGAAGGTAAATTCCATCAGGTAAAGCGTATGTTTGAAGCGGTGGAGAAAGAAGTTATTTATTTAAAGCGTCTCTCAATGGGAGGACTTGTTCTTGACCCGAAATTAGAGTTGGGAGAATACCGCGAATTAACCCGGGAAGAAATTGATTACTTAAAGCAACTGAAGGAAGAGGAAACCAGTGACTAATGGTTTATAAGTTAGTTAAGGTTTCCATTAATTTAAAATACTGGAGAATATAATGCTTAAGGATATAGAAGCTGTAATTTTTGATTTGGACGGTACCTTAATTGATTCCATGTGGATGTGGAAGCAGATTGATATAGAATATCTTGAACGTTTTGGACTTGCATTGCCATTGGACCTTCAAAGAATGATTGAAGGAATGAGTTTTTCAGAAACTGCTATTTATTTTAAAGAAAGATTTAAACTGGAAGATAGTATTGATCAGATTAAAAGTGACTGGAATAAGATGGCTTGGGATAAATATGAGAAAGAGGTACCACTAAAGGACGGTGTGCTTGAGTTCTTAGTTTATTTAAAAGAAAACAATATTCCGACAGGAATCGCCACCAGTAATTCAAGAGAGCTGGTTGATTTGATTATTAATGCCCACGATTTACAAGGTTATTTTACGTCCATAAGAACCTCCTGTGAGGTGGCAAAAGGGAAACCTTCGCCAGATATTTATCTCTTAGTTGCCAGTGACCTTGGGGTAGAACCGGAAAAATGTCTTGTGTTTGAAGATGTACTACATGGAGTCATGGCTGGTAAAAATGCGAATATGAAGGTTTGTTCTGTTTATGATGAAGCTTCTGTAGCTGAACAGGATATTAAGAGAAAGCTTGCAGATTATGAGATTATATCCATGAAAGAAGTATTACAATAATCTTCCTTTAGTAATAATAGCTGTAAAATCATTTCACATAGTTAGCAGCAGTCTATGGAAGTGATAATTATATGAGCAAAGTATGAATTAGTAAAATGTGAAATGGAGAAGATTATGAAGCAGTTTATTGTACAACAGAATGAAGCAGGACAGAGACTGGATAAGCTGCTTACTAAGATTTTAAATAAAGCTCCGAAGAGTTTCTTATATAAAATGCTTCGTAAAAAGAATATTACCCTTAATGGTAGAAAAGCTGACGGGGCAGAAAAACTTAATGTGGATGATCTTATCACGCTTTTTCTTTCCGATGATACCATTACAGAATTTAGTGAGCAGATTAAGACAGTAAAAATTGATACTATTAAGATAGAGTCTAATGTGCAGGTCGTCTATGAGGACGAGCATGTATTATTCGTCAATAAACCTCTAGGAGTATTGTCTCAAAAAGCTGAAAAAGATGATATTTCAATGGTGGAATATATCATTTCATATCTCTTATCCTCAAATCAGATTACAGAGGAAAACTTAAAGAGTTTTAAGCCTGCGATTTGTAATCGCCTTGACCGCAATACCAGTGGTATTTTGATTGCAGGGAAATCCCTGATTGGTTTGCAAGAAATGGCGAAGCTTTTAAAAGACCGAACTTTACATAAGTATTATTTATGTATCGTAAAGGGTAAAGTGGATGGGAAGCAAAAAATTGAGGGCTACCTTACAAAGGATGAGATTAAAAACCAGGTCAAAATCCATCAGAAACAGATGGAGAATACGGAATATATTTGTACAGAATATGAACCAATTTCGTTGTCTAAAAAGATAACCACTGTGCCAGGAATAGAAGAAGAATTTACTTTATTACAGGTGAAGTTGATTACGGGGCGTTCTCACCAAATAAGAGCTCATCTTGCAAGTATCGGACATCCAATCCTTGGTGACTTTAAATATGGTGATAAAAAAACTAATCAATATTTTAAAAACAAATATGGACTTACCCATCAATTACTGCATTCATATCGAATGATATTACCTGAATTGGAGGGTGAATTATCCTACTTATCGAATAAGGAATTTCAAGCAGACTTATCAGGAATATTTAAGCGTATAAAGAAGGATTTAATGTAATAAATCAATAAGATTTAAAAGTAATGATTATAGTATAGATGAATATAGTGTTATTTGATTAAAAGGATAAAAATTATAAGATGCATGCTTATAAACTACAAGAAGAAAAGCAGTTTATGCAATAATATTAATGAATTAGATAAGGGGGAAGTGTTATGCCGTCCTGGAATTCAAGAGGGTTAAGGGGATCCATGTTGGAGGAGATGATTAATCTTACCAACACCAGGTATAGAGAGAAGCATCTGGCTTTAATTCAGAAGGTTCCGACACCGATTACCCCAATTAACATAGACAAAGAACATAGGCACATTACCCTTGCTTATTTTGAACAGAAAAGTACCGTGGATTATATTGGAGTTGTACAAGGAATTCCGGTTTGTTTCGATGCGAAGGAGTGCGCTGTTGATACCTTCACAATGAATAATGTTCATCAACATCAGATTGAGTTTATGAAAGAATTTGAGGAACAGCAGGGAATAGCTTTTTTATTAATCTATTATAAGAAATATGATCTTTACCATTATCTAACCTTTGAACGACTCTATGAATTTTATCAAAGAGCTGTTAATGGCGGAAGAAAGAGTTTTCGTTTTGAAGAGCTTGACCCTAATTATCATATAACGGTACAGGGCGGAACCTGTGTCCATTATCTTGAGACCTTAAGTAAGGATCTGGAGCGCAGGGAAGAAAGGAATGACTAAAGATGCAAATTCAGATTGATCCGACAATATATACGGAAAGACCCGACCCAACCAGCAGATTGGAGAAGGAGAATAGAAGCTATGATCTGTTGGAGAAGCTTCAAATTCCTTTTATACGAATTGACCATGGAGAAGCAAAGACAATTGAAGATTGCAATGAGGTAGACCAGCTCCTTCAAATTACAATTTGTAAGAACCTGTTTCTGTGCAATACGCAAAAAACGCAGTTTTATCTTCTGGTTTTGCCGGGTGATAAAAAATTTCAGACAAAGCTTCTTTCCTCACAAATTGGAACATCAAGATTATCCTTTGCATCTGCAGAGTTTATGGAGGAATTTTTGGACATTACACCGGGATCGGTTAGTATTTTAGGGCTTATGAATGATGTTAACAACAGAGTGCAGTTATTAATTGATGAGGATATTCTGAAAGAGGAGTATTTTGGCTGTCATCCTTGCGTTAACACCACCAGTATTAGAGTAAAAACCTCTGATATTTTAGAAAAATTTCTCCCAGAAGTTAAACATGAGGCAATTCTGGTGAATTTATAATGCAATAGCTTTGAGGTATGGAAATAAATGCTGTGTATTTTCCATATCTCTTATTTATATAGATATTATTAAACATTTGGATTGACAGTTGGAATATATTAATCTATAATCGATAAACAAAGCGTTGTGGTAGCGAATTATCACATCACAGTGATGAAGTGGATGTTAATATAGATTTGAAAATTGAATAATATGGAATAGATGAAATTAACTAAATAAAGTAGAGTTGTTGGTTATTTATAAGGTTAGAGAAAGGTTAGGTGTTATTATGAATGAAAAGTTGTTACATACCCCAGAAGGTGTTAGAGATATCTATAATACGGAATGTGCTTCAAAGCTAACACTACAGAATAAACTTCATAAAGTCCTAGGTTGTTATGGATTTCAGGACATTCAGACACCAAGTTTCGAATTCTTTGATATTTTTAATCAGGAACGTGGGACGGTTCCTTCCCGGGATATGTACAAATTCTTTGACCGTGAAGGTAATACCTTGGTTTTGAGACCTGACATCACACCGTCTATAGCAAGATGTGCAGCGAAGTATTATAAGGAAGAGTTGCTGCCAATAAGATTATGTTATGTAGGAAATACCTTTATTAATAATACCAGTTATCAGGGTAAACTAAAGGAAGTCACACAACTTGGAGCGGAATTAATCAATGATGATAGTGTGGACGCTGATGCGGAGATGCTTGCACTAACCATTGAATGTCTATTGAAATCAGGATTAACGGAATTCCAAGTGGAGATTGGAAATGCCGATCTTTTTCTGGCTCTCATGGAAGAGACAGGGTTACAGGAAGAAGAGATCGATAACCTAAGATTACTAATAGAAAAAAAGAACCTGTTTGGTGTTGAGGATATTATAAGAAAGACAGAAATGAGCAATGAACTGAAAGATATGTTGCTTAAGCTGCCAGAACTGTTTGGTACTCTCGAAATCTTAACACATGCGAAGGAGCTTACCAATAATTCCAGAACAATCAGTGCCATTGAACGTTTGGAGAAATTATTTGAAATACTAACGGAATATGGTTATGAAAAGTATATATCTTTTGATCTTGGGATGTTAAGCAAATACAACTATTATACTGGTATTATCTTTAAAGCCTATACTTACGGGACGGGAGATGCCGTAGCTACTGGCGGAAGATACGACAATCTGGTTGGACAGTTCGGTAAAGAAGCACCTGCGATTGGGCTTGCAATCGTAATAGACCAATTAATGCTTGCACTATCCAGACAGAAATTATTACAGGAGCCGGAAGCAACTGATACAATGATATTATATACGACGGATTATCGCAGTCAGGCGATTGCACTTGCCAATCATTTTAGAAATACAGGAATCAACATTATTCTACAGAAGTCGAACGAAGTACAGGAGCTGGAATCCTATTTGACTTATGCTAAACGGATAGGTGCCGGCGGTGTTTTGTATTTGAATGCAGAGACCGAAATTCAAGTTCATGATCTTGCAAATAGGACTGTACAAACCGCATTAATCCAAGAACTACTTCAGTAGAATGCTTTGTTTTTGATGGATTGAATTGCTGATATTGACAATAAAGTCTCGGATAGAAAGGTCTTAACTAGAAAGGAAGGTATGTAGCATGAGATATATTACTATAGCATTGGCAAAGGGACGATTGGCTTTAAATACACTGGAGATGCTGGAACGCATCGGGATAACCTGTGAAGAGATAAAAGATAAAACCTCGCGAAAGCTTATCTTTGTAAATGAAGAATTAAAATTAAAATTCTTTTTAGCTAAGGCAAGTGATGTGCCTACATATGTAGAATATGGTGCGGCTGACATTGGAGTTGTAGGAAAGGACACTATTTTAGAGGAAGGGCGTAAGATGTACGAGGTAATCGATCTTGGCCTTGGTAAATGTAGAATGTGTGTGGCAGGACCGGAATCTGCAAGAGAATTGTTACAGCACGGAGCGCTAATACGAGTCGCTACAAAGTATCCGAACATTGCAAAGGACTATTTCTATAATAAAAAGCATCAAACCGTGGAGATAATTAAACTGAATGGCTCAATTGAGTTAGCGCCAATCGTAGGTTTATCCGAGGTAATTGTAGACATTGTTGAAACAGGTTCAACCCTTCGTGAGAATGGGCTGGAGGTTTTAGAAGAAATTTGCCAGCTGTCTGCACGCATGGTCGTGAACGAAGTAAGTATGAAAATGGAACATGAACGTATTACGAAGATAATTAAGGACTTAAAAGAGGCCATTTAAATCAAATAAATAACATTAAATAGATAACATCAAATAAATAACATCAAATAAATAACATTAAATAAATAGTGTTAAATAAAGACATTTAATGAGCAGGAACAAGGATTGGATTAAGTAAGGAATGTCAGTAAGCAATCTTATATATTGAGGAGATTGATTAAAGATAATATAGATAATTCATTTAGAAGGGATGAAAGTTTGCATGAGGATACTTGATTTAGATTCAAACACAAAGAGCAATATCCTGGAGGATCTTTTAAAGAGAAGCCCAAACCAGTATGAAGAATATACAGTCGCAGTTAATAAAATCTTAGAAGATGTTAAAATGAATAAGGATCAGGCTTTATTTGCTTATACAGAGCGTTTTGATCATACCATTTTAACACCAGAAACAATTCGAGTAACGGATGCAGAAATAGAGGAAGCATATCAAAAAATTGATCCGGAAGTTTTAGCGGTAATTCGTAAAGCGATTAAGAATATTGAAGCCTATCATGCAAAACAAAAGCAGTATAGCTGGTTTGATTCTACAGAGAACGGAACTATTCTTGGGCAGAAGGTTACACCCATCGCTGCAGTAGGAGTCTATGTTCCAGGTGGAAAAGCTGCCTATCCATCTTCTGTACTTATGAATGTAATTCCAGCTAAGGTTGCTGGTGTTGAACGTATTGCAATGACAACACCTCCAGATAGTGAAGGGAAAATATTTGAAGGAACCCTCGTAGCCGCCCATGAGGCGGGAGTAACAGAGATCTATAAAGTAGGTGGAGCACAAGCGATCGGAGCCTTGGCTTATGGTACCCAAAGTGTTCGAAAGGTAGATAAGATCGTTGGTCCTGGCAACATCTATGTTGCTTTAGCCAAAAAAGCAGTCTATGGACATGTAAGTATTGATTCCATTGCCGGGCCAAGCGAGATTTTAGTACTTGCAGATGAAACAGCCAACCCCAGATATGTGGCGGCTGATTTACTTTCACAGGCGGAGCATGATGAGTTGGCAAGTGCCATTCTTGTAACTACCAGCAGGGATTTAGCTACACAGGTATCTCTTGAAGTGGATAATTTCTTAAATCAGCTATCCAGAAAAGAAATTATGCAAAAATCCATAGATAACTATGGATATATTTTAGTAGCTGCTAATCTAAATGAAGCCATCGATGTGGTAAATGATATTGCATCTGAACACTTAGAGATTATGACAAAAGATCCTTTTATGGTTATGACAAAAATTAAAAATGCAGGTGCAATTTTTCTTGGAGAATACTCCAGTGAACCACTGGGAGATTATATGGCTGGTCCGAATCATGTATTGCCCACCAATGGAACGGCAAAGTTCTTTTCACCTCTAAGCGTTGATGACTTTATAAAGAAGTCCAGTATAATTTCTTATTCAAAAGAAGCACTGGAACCAATCTATAAAGATATTATAACCTTTGCAAACTCCGAGCGATTAACCGCTCACGCTAACAGTATAGCGGTGCGGTTTGAAAATGAATAGTTAAATGCTGCCGTTTAATATCTAAGCCTAATATATTTGTAGAAATGAAGTCATTGAATAGGACTACAGAGGACAGTAAAAGAGATTTGACATTTATTTCTCATATTGTATAATGAATTAAAAGGATGGGTGAGACAGATGACTGCCAGAACGATAGAGATTACTCGTAAAACGAAGGAAACTGATATTACATTAGAGCTTTCACTGGACGGAACTGGAAAGACACAGATTGAGACTGGTGTCGGGTTTTTTAATCATATGTTAGAGAGCTTTTCAAAGCATGGATTTTTTGATCTTAAAGTGAATACCAAAGGTGACTTGTATGTTGATTCGCATCATACAGTAGAAGATACAGGTATTGTTCTTGGACAAGCAATCCGAGCGACCTTGGGTGATAAGCAAGGAATAAAACGTTTCGGTTCCTTTTTATTACCGATGGATGAAACCTTGGTGCTTTGTGCCATTGACTTATCCGGTAGACCCTACCTTTCCTATGATCTGGGATTGACTACGGACCGAGTTGGGTATATGGAAACAGAG
>JAFACO010000155.1 GCA_023425485.1 Bacillota bacterium | reverse complement strand
GTGATGATTTGCACCGAAGCCAGAGATTCCTCCCATGGAAACGCTTACAATTCCAGCAGGTTTGCCGGACCATACGCTTTGCCCATAAGGTCGAGAGGCAACATCCAAAGCATTTTTAAGTGCGGCTGGTACTGAACGGTTATATTCCGGTGTAAAGAAGAGATATGCATCCGAAGACTTTACTTCTTCTCTTAAGCGAGTCCAGGATTCAGGCGGATTTCCTTCTAAATCTTCGTTAAACATTTCAATACCATTAAGGTCAATAAACTTAGCCTCATATCCTTCTGGGAGTATGGATGCCACATAACTTGCAATTGACTTATTAAAAGATCCTTTTCTTAAACTACCTACGATAATTCCAATTGTTTTCTTACTCATAATAGTTCCTCCTTAAATTAAATTGATTTTACATAATTATTATCTATTATCTGGTAAAATATAATTTAAAATGCCTTACTGTTACTTACAAGACACTTTCTCCTATTGTATAAAAAATAAAGCTACTCATAACCTTTAAAATCCTTTGATTTATTTGGTTCATCTCTATTTGTTACTATTATAGTTACAAATAAGTTATTTGTCAATAACAAAATTTAATTTTATACAATTGATTTTTCAAGACACAAAAAAGCTGATATATTCTAGGCTTTCTCCCGGGAATATATCAGCTTTTTCAATTAAAACTTATTTTTCATTTTCTACAACTTCAATTTTTCTAATTTCCTTAGTTCTTATTTCCTTACAGATTTCATTCACAAAAGTATCTAAGGATTTCTGACCTTCATCACCCAGATAACGGCTACGAACGGATACCTTGCCTTCTTCCTCTTCCTTTTGTCCTACTACCAATAGGTAAGGAACACGATCAAGTCTTGCTTCTCTGATCTTATAACCGATCTTTTCTGCTCTTTCATCAACGGTTACTAGGATATTATTATTTGCAAGTTCTTCTTTCACCTTTTTCGCATAGTCATGATATTTCTCAGAGATAGGTAATACACGAACTTGTTCTGGGCATAACCAGGTAGGGAACTGACCTGCATATTTCTCGATTAACCAAGCAAGCGTTCTCTCATAGCAACCCATACTTGTTCTATGAATAATATAAGGACGAACCTTCTCACCATTCTGGTCTACATAATACATGTCGAATTGCTCAGCAATTAAAGCATCCCACTGGATAGTAATCATGGTATCTTCTTTACCGTATACATTCTTTGCTTGAATATCTACCTTAGGTCCGTAGAAAGCAGCTTCGCCTTCTTCTTCCTTAAAGTCAATTCCAAGTTCATTTAATACGTTACGAATTCTACCTTGCGTTTCTTCCCAAACCTCTGCAGTACCAATATATTTCTCTTTGTTATTTGGATCCCACTTAGAAAGACGATAGGTTACATCTTCTTCTAAGCCAAGTGTTTTCAGGCAATATCTTGCAAGATCAAGGCACCCCTTGAACTCCTCATCCATCTGATCCGGTCTCACGATTAAGTGACCTTCGGAAATCGTAAACTGACGAACACGAGTAAGACCATGCATTTCACCAGAATCCTCATTACGGAATAAGGTTGAGGTTTCGCCATAACGAAGCGGCAAATCTCTATAGGATTTTTGACTTGCTTTATAAACATAGTACTGGAATGGACAGGTCATTGGACGAAGTGCAAATACTTCCTTATCCACCTTCTCATCTCCAAGTACAAACATACCAGCTTTATAATGATCCCAGTGTCCGGAAATCTTATATAAATCACTTTTTGCCATCAAAGGAGTCTTAGTTCTAACATATCCACGTCTTTCTTCCTCATCTTCAATCCATCTTTGCATGGTTTGGATGATCTTGGTACCATTCGGCATTAATAGCGGAAGCCCCTGTCCAATAACATCAACGGTTGTAAAAATACCCATCTCACGTCCAAGTTTATTGTGATCGCGTTTCTTGATATCTTCAAGATGAGCAAGATATTCATCAAGGTCTGCATTCTTTGTATAAGCTGTACCATAGACTCTGGTAAGCATCTTGTTCTTCTCTGAACCTCTCCAGTAAGCACCTGAAGAAGAGATTAACTTAATCGCTTTAATATTCTTTGTACTCATTAAGTGAGGTCCAGCACAAAGATCAACAAAGTCACCCATCTGATAGAAGGAAAGCTCTGCATCTTCTGGAAGATCCTCAATCAATTCAATCTTGTAAGGCTCGCCTTTTTCCTGCATTAATGCAATTGCTTCCGCACGAGGAAGGGTAAAGCGAGTTAGTTCCGCACCTTCTTTAATGATTTTCTTCATTTCTTTCTCTAACTCATCAAGAGCTGCTCTGTCAAGAGATGGAACATCGAAATCATAATAAAAACCTGTATCAATGGAAGGTCCGATTGCGAGTTTTGCATCGGGATATACTCTCTTCACTGCCTGTGCAAGCACATGTGAAGCTGTATGACGATATGCACCTCTTCCACCTTCATCGTTGAAGGTTAATATATTTAAATCACTGTCATTCTCCACTAAAGTTCTTAAATCTACCACTTTACCATTTAATTCACCTGCACAAGCCATTCTTGCTAAGCCTTCACTAATATCGCTTGCAATTTCATACACTGTCATTGACTTGTCGTACTCTTTTACTGATCCATCTTTTAATGTAATCTTCAAATTGAACACCTTTCCTTTCATAAATACGGATTGTATAATTAATTACAAGGTTAAAGCGCATAAAAAAACTCCTCGCTTTCGATTAATCCTTGTAATCGAAAGGGACGAGCGTAGCTTCTACGTCGCGGTTCCACCCTTTTTGGTAATATACCCACTTCATTCTGATTGATAACGGAATCACCGGACCGGATTAGGGTCACTCTGAGGTAGTCTTCATATGCTGTCCAATAAGATACTTTCACCAAATCATATCTCTCTCTGCAAAGGTTCGACATATTACTCGTCTCATCTACGTTTTACATTCATTATATAATCCAATTATAGCATTCCGCTCTTCTTTGTCAAGTAACAAATATTAGATTAATATAACGAAGATAAAATCAACTCCCCAACTCTTGATATAATTGGGTTGAGGAGTTGATTAATTTACTATTTTCCATTGTAAGTTATATTTATCTTTTACTTGCAATGGTTTTCGTTTATTCGTTTCTTATTTTGCTGAAGGGAAGAATGGACGTAAAGTCGCAGCCACACTACTTACCGGCATTGTCTGTAAGATTATCTTTCCTGGACCAGTAATAACTGTATTAAAGATGCCTTCGCCGCCTAACAGCATATTCTTAACTCCAGGTACAGTATGAATATCTATGGAACAGCTTTCTTCCATTGCCGCTAGATACCCCGTATCCAAAACCATCTGCTGCCCAGGTAATAAATTGTACTCCATAGCATAACCATCAATTTCAATGAAGGCTGTACCATGTCCGGAAAGTCTTTGCATTATAAAGCCTTCACCGCCAAATAAACCAGCTCCTAAACGCTTTTGAAAATGCAAGGATAATTCCACACTTGATTCTGAAGCTAAGAACGCTGACTTCTGTACGATCATTCCATTACCAGGCGAGATATTGAGTGCACGAATTGAACCTGGAAAGCTGGATGCAAAAGCTATCATGCCTTCACCACCCATTGCTGTATAACGGTTTTGAAACAAGGAATCTCCTGAAAACATTCTTCCTAATGCTTTCCCAATTCCTCCATTTGTTGAGGTTTCCATCTTCATATTTGGGCTCATCCAACTCATTGAGCCTCTTTCTGTTAATAAGGTTTCACCTGGATTTACATAACAGGTTACCACCGGTAACGGTTCTCCTACAATTTCATATCTCATATAATTCTATCTCCTTCCATACTCTTCTGATTGTATTCTAATAACTATCTATCTTTTGAAGCATGTTACTATTCTATACAAGTTCTATTTGCTATATATCTCTGTTCTTTTTCTATTTCAATTTTTTTTATTTCTTTTTTTATTTCTATTGTATATTTCTATTTTCTATTTCTATTTTCTATTTTTATTTCAATTTCAATTTCAATTTCAATTTCAATTTCTATTTACTAATTTCTATTATTGATTCTATTTTCTGATTCTCTTTTCCAATCTATTCTTGTTCATCTATATTAGAGTGCAATTTTCTTTAAATCAATTTCTTTGAGATTCCCTACTAGAGATATGGATGCCTTAGATAAGTCAAAATATCGCTTTGCAAAATCATGAACAGCTTCAAGGGTTACGCTTTCAATCCCAGAAAGAACCTCATCAATAGAAACTATTTTACCTCGGTTAATCATTGACTTACCATTGGAATTCATTCTACTCTTTGCGCTTTCACTACCAAGAATTAATTCTGTTTTAATTTGCTCTTTTGTCATTGAAAGCTCTTCTGCTAATACACCATTTTTCTTCAAATCATTTAAAATCTGTTTGATCTTTTTTATTACCGTTTCTGTCTGTGAAGGATTCATAGCTGCATAGATATGAAAGAGTCCTGTATCCCGATACGAGCTGCCATAAGAGTAGATGGAGTAGGTTAATCCACTGTTTTCTCTGATTTTTTGGAAGAGTCTTGAATTAATACTGCCTCCAAGAATTGAATTAAGTATCGTCAATATATAACGTTCATTGGACAAATAAGAAATACTGTCAAAGGCAATATTACAATGAAGCTGCTCGATATCCTTATCTTTTTTACAAATCACCTGATTATAGGTTGGAGCCTCTACTACAAACCCCTTTCTTTCTGATTGTGCTTTTATAGCAGAGAATTTATCTTCTAAAAGGGCAATCATCTCTTTCTCATCAAAGCTGCCTGCCAAGGATATTACCATGTTCTCTCCAACATAATAGGTATCCATAAAATCTAAAATCTGTTCTCTGGTTACACTTCGAACTATTTTTTTTGTCCCCGAAATCAAATAACCCAAGGGATGATTTTTCCATACTCTTTGCTGTAGCATTTCATGTACTAAATCCTCCGGAGAATCATCATACATATTAATCTCTTCAATGATTACTCCCTTTTCTTTTTTCAGAGACTTTTCATCAATTAGAGAATTTGTCAGCATATCTGAAATAATATCAATTGCAATAGGTAAATGTTCACTTAGCGTCGTTGAATAATATGAGGTACACTCTTTGCTCGTAAAAGCATTCATATTACCGCCGATTTTAGCCATTTCATCTGCGATTTGCTTTGCAGTACGTGATTTAGTTCCTTTAAAAAGCATGTGTTCTATCATATGGGCAATACCATTATTCTTGTCATTTTCATTCACGGACCCAACTTTAACCCACACACCAAAGGATGCACTTTTTAAATACGGTAGTTTTTCTGTTATAACTGTTATATGATTGGATAATTGCTGTATATTTGTCATCCGGGTCCCTCCCTGTTGTAAAACTTCTCAATATATATTAATTATTTATAACTTATTCTTTCTAGTACTTGTTCCTTATTCTACCATAAATCGTACTTGTAATCAACTGATATGATGGCCGCGAGAGCATCTCCGATTGCGGAAATAATTATTAACCATATCATAAGATCTGGTTAGGTAAAACAGTATGACGCAATGAAGCGGACTGAAGACATGCGCCAGCAGCCCGCTTTTCTTTTCTGATTTTGTTACACACCTTATTTTACTTGTGTGAAGGAATACCCCTTCTCTTTAAGCAAGTCTAAAATACTGCTGCCAGGTGTAAACTGCGTTATATCTAACAGGATAAAATAAGTCTTGCTACCTTTCTTCTTCATCAGTCCTTCGATATAAACTGCAAATTCATTGTTACGGTAATTAGTATAATTTACTTTAAATTCTTCCAGTAAAAGCTTCACCGCTTCATCTGAGTTATTATTTGAAAGTAACTCTTTATTTTGTAAATACTTTAAATATGCCTGAACATCACCTTTCTTCCAATTCTCCACTAAAATCTTCTGTTCCTTGGCAGCTTGCGTCGCACCTTCTGTATCAAAATATTCTTCAATCGTTTGTTCCAATATATATTCCAGAAGCTCTGGTGATAGTTTATCAAAAATCTCTGCCT
>JAFACO010000112.1 GCA_023425485.1 Bacillota bacterium | reverse complement strand
AAGTAATCCCATTGTATATACTCAAAAATATTATTTCATTCTCATCTAGGTATAAAGTCTTATTTTATTGTATCACCTAAAGTCAAAACTTTCTACTATTAATCGTATATTTTTACAATATTTTATTTTATATTTTCAAAATCCTCTTTTTTTACGTAATATAAGCTATTCCTTACCCTTAGGATTAATTTTTCTATCATTATATAGGAAAGACTTTGCATTTTTCAATAAAATTATTATCTTAACTTTTGATATTCTATATTATTTATATATATTTATGCAGATAAAAACTGGTGCCGTCGTTAATGACAACACCAGTTCTTATCCTATAACATTTCGTTAATAATTATAAAAATTAATCTTCATGGTAAATTGCTTCTGTTCCATGCTGTCCTGTACGGATACGTACGGTATCCAACAAGCTATATACAAAGATCTTACCATCGCCAGGCTTACCGGTTAAAGCAGTTTTAGTAATAGCATCCACTGTTTTATCCACCCATTCCTGATTTGGAACAACAATTTCAAATTTAATTTTTGGAATCATGTTAACATCAACTTTAGAACCTCTGACAATTTCAGTATAACCCTTCTGAACACCACAGCCCATAACCTGGGAAACTGTAATGCCATGTACATCAAGATCGTTTAACACAGCCTTAACGTCTTCATATTTTTCTTCTCTAACAATAGCTTCTATTTTAATCATGCCTTATTGCCCCTTTCCAATCTTATTAATCTAAACCGTTAAATGACGGATATGCATTTTCACCATGCTGTGTAGTATCAAGACCAGTCTTTTCATCTTCTGCAGATACTCTAAGAGGAATAAAGAGTTTAACGATGGAAGCACAAATGAAAGTTCCAACTACTGCTACTACAATAGTTACACCAATACTAATTACCTGTGCTAAAAGCAAATGATAATCTCCAGAAATTAAACCGTCCCACTTAGGGAAGCTATTAATTGATTTCTGTGCGAAGATACCAGTTGCTATACCACCCCAGATACCGCCGATACCATGACAGCCAAATGCATCAAGAGCATCGTCATAGCCAAATTTCTTCTTAATAACTGACATTGAGAAATAACAAACAGGGCTAACTACAAGACCAATAATAATGGATGCCCAAATTGGAACAAAACCTGCACCTGGAGTAATTGCTACAAGACCTAAAACAGCACCAGTTACTGCGCCAACTACGGTTGGTTTACCTTGTTTAATTACATCGATTGCCATCCAAGATAACAAAGCACATGCAGCGGAAGTGTTAGTTGTCATAAATGCATGAACGGCTATATCATTTGCTCCAAGAGCACTACCAGCATTGAAACCAAACCATCCAAACCAAAGAATGGAAGCACCTAGGATTGCAAATGGAATGTTGTGAATACGATATGAAGCTTTTGAGGAACCTCTTCTGTTACCAAGCATAATACAGAGCACTAAACCACTTACACCGGAGCTAATATGAACAACGTTACCACCAGCGAAGTCAATGGAACCAATTGTAGCTCCAAGGAAGCCATCAATACCCCATACCATATGTGCTAATGGATAATAAACTACAAGAGACCATAAAGCTATAAATACAAATAATGCACTAAATTTCATACGTCCTGCTACAGCACCAGTGATAAGTGCAGGAGTAATAATTGCGAACATCATCTGGAAGATAGCAAAGGAAAGGTTAGGAATTGTGGTTGCATATGGACCTGGATCTAATTTAGAAACACCCTCTAATCCTATCCACTTTAAGGAACCAATAACACCACCGATATCATCACCAAAGCTAAGAGTAAAGCCAATTAATACCCACATTACAGAAGCCAGACCCATAATAAATACAGAACTCATCATTGTATTTAATACATTCTTTCTTCTCTCCAGACCACCATAAAAGAATGCTAAACCAGGTGTCATAAATAAAACCAATGCTGATGCAACAAGCATAAATCCAATATCTCCGCTCATAAAAATCCTCCTTTAAATATTATTCCATTTTCATAATCATGTTTTGATACCCCGGCCCTAAGTATCAAATTTATAAAGAAAAGGTGTCTGATATGTAGAACTACATAACAGACACCTTCGTCTCCAAATATAAAATTTATTTATAAATTCTTATTGAGTAAATATTTTATAGATAATATTTATTCTTTCATAATAATCATTATTGATAACAAAAAAGCGAATTGTGAGAAATCTTCTGATTTCTAACAAATCGCCATTGATTGATGAAGTGATTATATCTAGTATTTTTACAAATGTCAATAACAAATTTTAAAAATATTTTCAAAAATTTTATTGAAATTTAATAAGTGTTATACGACTACTCGTACATATGACCCATCTTCTCCTTCTTGGTATCAAAATATCTTTGATTGTGGGTATTCGTATTCATCACAAGTGGAACCCTCTGAGAGATTTCGATTCCATGACCCTTAAGTCCTACGATTTTTTTAGGATTGTTCGTCATAAGCCTTACTTTTCTAACATTCAGTTCACTAAGAATTTGAGCTCCTATTCCATAATCCCTCATATCAGACGGAAATCCAAGCGCCAGATTGGCTTCTTCGGTGTCCATTCCTTGTTCTTGTAATTTATATGCCTTAATTTTATTAATTAGACCGATACCCCTGCCCTCTTGACGCAAATATAGCAAAATTCCTTTGCCTTCTTTTTCAATATTCGTGAGCGCAGCTGCCAACTGCTCGCCGCAATCACATTTTAAAGAATGAAAAGCATCCCCTGTCAGGCATTCCGAATGTACTCTTACGAGTATTTCCTCATCCGGATTAATATCACCTTTTACAAGTGCAACATGGTGCTCGCCGTTCAGTGTGTTAACAAAGCCTACCATTCTAAAGTCTCCGTATTCTGTAGGTAGGTTTGCCTCTGCTTCTTTTACAACATAACATTCTCTTTCTCTACGATATGCAATGAGGTCTTCAATTGATACTACTTTAATTGCTTCCTGATTGGCAAATTCTAAAATTTCTTCGGAATTTGCAACTTCACCTCGGTCATTTAATAATTCTGACAAAACACCGGAACCGGAAATATCACTTAATCTTATTAAATCCGCTGCTGCCTCTGCAAAGGATGCTTTTTTCAAAACACCACCGTTTACAGTGGGGATAAGAAAAACATGCCCCGGAATCTTAAAATTACTATGATCAATCTTCTCTTCTTTTAGCTTCTTAATGGTTAATGCTCTATCATCTGCTGTTACGCCTGTCGTTGTACTGATATGGTCCAAGGAAAGTTCATAGCTTAAGGGAAATCCCTGTTTACCTGTGTGTGTGAAATGAGGTATTGATATATCTGCCATATCTTCTACACTTACTGTAGTGTAGACAAACCCAGTCCCCTTTTTCATAATATAATTAATGTTATTTGCATTGGCATATTCCGCTGCAAAACAGAGGAC
>JAFACO010000084.1 GCA_023425485.1 Bacillota bacterium | reverse complement strand
GGAGATTTACTTGCAACCCTGACTCCTATCGACCTTGGAAGGCCTGGAATTGATATCTGTGGTAATATTATAAGGCCTCTGAAGGTAAATAATAAAGTTTTGAGGCATGGTAATAAAATTAGGATTTCGCCAGATGGACTGCAAATGTTTTCGGAAGTTGATGGACATGTTAGTCTTACGGACGGTAGAGTATTTGTTTCTGATACCTATGATGTTCCAGCTGATGTGGATGCATCCACAGGCGATATTGTATATGATGGAAATGTTGTAGTTCACGGTAATGTTATTAGCGGATTTTCAATACGTGCAAAAGGCGATATTGAAGTTGATGGCGTTGTAGAAGGAGCATATATAGAGGCCGGTGGCCAGATTGTTCTAAAACGTGGTATGCAAGGTATGAGTAAAGGAATCTTAAGAGCAGATGGGAATATTATTGCAAAGTTTCTAGAAAATGCCGAAGTAATTGCAGGAGGATATATTTCTACGGAATCTATTTTACATTGTAAGGTATCAGCAAAAGGAGATATCATTGTAGGCGGAAAACGTGGGTTTGTCACCGGTGGTGAAATTAGATCTGGATCTATGATTTCGGTTAAGACGGCCGGTTCTGTTATGGGAACGATGACACTTCTTGAAGTTGGTATTGATCCTAAAATAGTCGAGGAATTTCGTGACATTGAAAAGAAATTGGCAATTATGATAGCAGATAAAGAAAAATTAGGACAAGCACTTGCAATATTTAGAAAAAAGTTAACTATGGGAGTTCAGATAACTGATGAAAAGAAAGAGTATTTGAAACAGGTTACTCAGCAAAATATAATGCTTGAGACTTCCATAAAAGAAGCAAAAAAAAGATATGATGATTTGAGAGTTGAGATGGATAATACCTCTGCTGGTGTGATTAAAGTACATGATATTGTGTACCCAGGAACAAAATTGGTAATTTCTAACGTAATACATTACATTCGGAATGAAACACATCATAGTAAATTTCATAGGGACAGAGCGGATATAAAAATAACGCCATTAAACTAAGAGCAAGAAACCAGTCAAAAGATAATGTTGTTATCCGTTAAGCTTCGGATACAGGATAAGGAGTGTACAATGGGACCACTTGATATTATTCGAACTCAGGAAGCAGCACAAATTAAACATATGGAAACCCAAAGAACACAATATATGCAAGAGGTTTCTAATAAGAATTTTAAGGACATGATTGAGAAACAGCAATCAAAGCCCAAGGAGCTGACAAAATCAGAAAACCCAGAATATCGTTATGATGCTAAGGAAAAAGGGAATAATCAATATACAAGCTCCAAACAAAAACAAAAAGAAAAAAAAGATGAGAAAAAGAAGGATCAGAGTACCTCTATTCCACCCAAAAACAAAGGAATTGATATACGTATTTAATCCTGATTTTTCGACTCTAAGTCAGAAATGGAGTATTTCATGGGTCTATTAGAAATTGTCTTAGTTGCCTTAGGAATTATCATAATAATAGTTAGTTGTTTTCAGATTGATAAAGCGCAAAAAAATGTAGCACAAATAAATACATTTGACTTCTCCTATGATTCCTTAAAAGAGGAAGAAAAGCAAAAACTAATAAGCAAACTAAAAGATGTAATATCAGATATAAGTGAAGAAACAATCATTCAAACGGATGATAGCTTAAGTAAGCTTTCAAATGAAAAAATAATGGCAGTCAGTGAGTATTCCGATCAAATATTAGAAAAGATTTCAAGAAACCACGAGGAAGTTGTATTCCTATATAATATGTTAAATGACAAAGAAAAGGAATTAAAGTCAGCAGTTAAGGAAATCGATCAGTCAAAGAAAAAAGTTCAAGATATAATAGAAGCAAAAATGACTGGCAATAAGGAACAAGCCTCGAAGAAATATCAAGGAGCAGAAAAACCCTTAACACAGGCTACACAAATAGAAAATAAGTCGTTTATGCAGAATTCAACTCATTTATCACAGGAAATGAGTGAAAGTTTTAGATCAAATAATAATACTGAGATATTAAAGCTATATTCACAAGGAAACTCTGTAATTGAAATTTCCAAGCTGTTAGGACTTGGTCAAGGTGAAGTTAAACTTGTTATTGACTTATTTAAGAACAAGAAGTAATTCGAAAGGCTTGGTATAAATAGATATGAAGTTAAAATATTACATGAGAGGATTGGGAATTGGAATATTACTTGCAACTTTAATTCTGTCCATTTCAAATACAAAAGAAAATTTAACTGATGCTGAAATTATCGCTCGAGCAAAAAAACTTGGAATGGTAATGGAAGACGAGATTGATAATAATTTAAAAGAAGTAATAAAGAAACCGTCAATTACAGAGGGACCAGAGGTTACACCAGATATAAGTGTAACACCTAGTCCAGCAATAAGTATAACACCTGCGTTAACGGTGACCCCAATTATCACTCCGGAACCAACCATAACTTCGGCACCCAATGTAACAGAGCAGCCAGAGGTGACGGATGCCCCCCAAACGAAACTGGTAACTTTTACAATTCAAAAAGGAATGTCTTCCAATAAAGTATCAAAGCTATTACAAGAGATTGGTTTGATTGAGGATGCGAAAGATTTTAATGAATATCTTATTGGTGAAAACAAAGTAAGCGTAATTCAGGTAGGAACTTATGAATTACCGGAGAACAGTACTTATAGTGATATTGTAGATGCTATCACTAAGAAGAGATAAACCTGTTACAAAAGATAGTCAATAAAGGATAGAAGTTAAAAATATATAAATGTTGGTAGAATAATAATTAATATAATAAAAGAAGGACTTGCCAAGCTTAGGTAAGTGTGATATAATTCTTAAGGCAAAATGCACGCATATTGATTCTAACAGTGGTGCCAAAGAGCAAAAGGTCTGATTAGAAAATGAGATATGCGGAAGAAAACAACCAAATGGAGGTAAAATTATGAGCGTTATTTCAATGAAACAGTTATTGGAAGCTGGTGTACACTTCGGACACCAAACAAGAAGATGGAATCCTAAAATGGCGGAGTACATCTACACAGAGAGAAATGGTATCTACATCATCGACTTACAGAAATCTGTAGGTAAGGTAGATGAAGCTTATGCGGCTATTAAGAATGTAGTAGCTGAAGGTGGTACTATATTATTCGTTGGTACTAAGAAGCAGGCTCAGGATGCAGTTAAATCCGAAGCAGAGCGTTCTGGTATGTATTACGTAAATGAGAGATGGTTAGGTGGTATGTTAACTAACTTCAAGACCATCAAGAGCAGAGTTGATAGATTAAGAGCGATCGAAAAAATGTCTGAAGACGGTACTTTCGAAGTTCTTCCTAAAAAAGAAGTTATTCAGTTAAAGAAAGAATGGGAAAAACTTGAGAAGAATCTTGGTGGAATCAAGAACATGAAGAAGATTCCTGATGCTATCTTCGTAGTAGATCCTAAGAAGGAAAGAATTTGTATCCAAGAAGCTCACACACTTGGTATTCCTCTTATCGGTATTGCTGATACTAACTGTGATCCTGAAGAATTAGATTTCGTAATTCCTGGTAATGACGATGCAATCAGAGCTGTAAAATTAATCGTTTCTAAGATGGCTGATGCTGTTATTGAAGCAAATCAGGGCGTTCAGTTAACAGATGCAGCTGGTTCAGAAGCTTCTGATGAAGCAGCAATGGAAGATGTAGTTACTGCATAATTCATTTCGTTAAATATTACGAGACTTCATGAAACAGAGTGTCATGGAGCTTACTAAATATGTATTAAAGTACATGGATGGAGGTTAATATGGAAGTTACAGCTGGAATGGTAAAAGAGTTAAGAGAAATGACCGGAGCTGGAATGATGGATTGCAAGAAAGCTCTTGCAGCTACTGAAGGTGATATGGATAAAGCAGTTGAGTTCTTAAGAGAAAAAGGACTTGCAGCAGCTGAAAAGAAGGCTGGTAGAATTGCAGCAGAAGGTATTGTTGCTACTAACGTAAGCGAGGATGGCAAAGTTGCATCCATCGTTGAAGTTAACAGCGAAACAGACTTCGTTGCTAAAAATGATAAATTTAGAGATTTCGTTGCTGCAGTTGCAGCACAGGTAGTTACTTCAACTACAAACGATCTTGATACATTCCTTGCAGAGTCTTGGTCCTTAGATAGCTCTAAGACAGTAAAGGAAGAATTATCTTCTATGATCGCTATCATTGGCGAAAACATGAACATCAGAAGATTTGAGAAAATCGAAGCTACTAACGGATTTGTAGTATCCTACATCCACGGTGGTGGTAGAATTGGTATCCTTGTTGATGTTGAAAGTTCTGTTAATAACGATGAAGTTCAAGAAGCAGCTAAGAACGTTGCAATGCAGATTGCAGCTTTATCTCCTAAGTATGTTGATCAGTCTGAAATCTCAGCTGACTTCATTGCTCATGAGAAAGAAATCTTAAAAGCACAGATCATGAATGATCCTTCTAACTCCAAGAAGCCAGAGAATATCATCGAGAAGATGCTGGAAGGTCGTTTACAGAAAGAATTAAAAGAGTTCTGTCTTGTTGATCAGACTTATGTAAAAGATAGCGAGCTTTCTGTTGGACAGTATCTTGCTAACGTTTCCAAGCAGGTTGGATCACCAGTTGCTGTTAAGCGTTTTGTACGTTTTGAAACTGGCGAAGGTCTTGAGAAAAAGACTGAAAACTTTGCTGAAGAAGTTGCTAGACAGATGGGACAGTAATAGCGCCTATAATGCAACTTCTTTGAGAAGATTGCTAGACAGATGGGACAGTAAGATATCTAGATGCAATTTATTTGTGAAGATGGCTAGATAATTGGGACAATAAGAGTTCTTAAGTACACTATAGTTAAATCAAAGGACATTACATCCACTGTAATGTCCTTTTTTAGTGTTAAAATTCTGTGGTCATTTAGGAGGAATTTCTCGTATAAAGCTTTGCTAAATATACAAAAATATGTTAATATTAAGCAAGTACTAAAACTAGGGGTGGACGACTTGCGAGATATAAATAACACAATGGATGAAACGAATAATCAAGCGATAAAGCTTGTTGAAAATAAACGAAAACGCATTAAAAGAATGAAAGTTGGGATAGTTGTCTCCATTATCTTATTAATTACTATTCCAACAATATGTTGTATTTTTTTAGGGTTTAGAGTGTTTAAATTGCAAGCAGAAATAACAAAATTACATAGATTATATGGTATGAGTACAGAGGAACCTGACCATAATAATTATGCATATGCAGCTGAAATTGATATTAATAAATTAAAACCTGAGACATCGATAAGTATAACACCTATAATAACACCTGCTGAATCAATTAATATAACACCAGTAATAACACCAAAAATAACGCCGATTATAACACCGATTATAACACCGACGTTAGCACCAATTATAACACCAACGATAACTCCAACAAAAATGCCCAATGATTCAATAGATATAACATCTACAATATTACCTACGGAGAGTTCCTCCAACCAAGTAAAGAATACAGAAGCAGTACCTACAATTGTACCTTCACCAGCCTTGCAACCGCAGGGTGAATTAAAAGAAGGTATCTATAAAGATAAACAAGTGTATCTTACCTTTGATGATGGACCAAGTGTTTATACAGATGAAATTTTAGATATTTTAAAAGAGTATGGAATAAAGGCAACATTCTTCGTTGTAGGAAAAACGGATGAACATTCAAAGGAAATGTATAAGCGAATTGTAGAGGAAGGTCATACATTAGGAATGCACTCATATTCTCACAAGTATGATAAGATCTATAAATCAGTTAAAGATTTTGATAAGGACTTTACAAAACTATGGAAATTGTTATATGATACTACTGGATACAAGCCTTCTATTTACCGATTTCCAGGGGGAAGTTCCAATCAAATGAACGAAAATGGTATTGAGGATTTTATAAAGTATCTTAATGATGCGGGTATTGTGTATTTTGATTGGAATGTTTTGAATGGTGATGCAACTGGCGTTACTTATACTGAGGAGCAATTAGTAGAGAATGTACTAAGTGGTGTTGAAGCCAAAAAGAGATCCATTGTTCTGCTACATGATTCTCAATCAAAGAGAGCAACCGTAGATTCACTTCCGACACTACTAGAAGATTTACTTCAGGGAGGAGCAGAGCTCCTGCCGTTGAATAAGGATGTTCCCCCCATTCAGATGATAAAGGCCGATTCAGTCAAATAATATAAAATTGTAACTATACATAGGGAGGTTTTGTTATGGGCTTTTTTAAGGACTTTAAAGAGGATTTAACTCAAGCTGTCAATGAACTACTACCAGACGACGAAGCAGTACAGAAAGATGTATTAGCTGAGGATGATAGTGAATCAGATGAGCAGATGGTTAATACACTTGATTTGAATGATGTATCGTCAAATGAGGAATCAGATAACGAGAAAATGAAGGAATGGCTGGAAGAGTTTGCACAGGAAGATGGAGATTTATCAGAGGATAGCTTTGATTATGAACTAGATGAGGAAGAAGTGCTAGAGAATGTTATAGAAAATGAAAAAGAACTTGAAGAGTTAATAGAAAATGAGGAAGAAGAGGAAGAGGACATGGATGATAATATCGATTTAGAGTTACTGGAAGCAATGATTGAAAGTGAAGAAGAGGCAGTCGTAGAAGAGAAAGAAAAGGTTGCTCCAAAGGTAAGAGCATCTTCCCTTGTAAGTGATGATGAAGTAACTGTTATCTCAAAAGGAACATCAATCAACGGAAGTATTTCTTCCGATGGCTCTCTTGACATCATGGGTAATGTTACAGGAGATGTAGAATGTCTTGGAAAGCTTTCTATTACCGGTAAAATCATTGGTAACTCTTCAGCAGCAGAGGTATATGTTAATACGGAGCGTTTGGAAGGAAGTATCACAAGTGAAGGTACTGTTAAAGTAGGACTTGGGACAGTAATTATTGGTGACATTCTTGCAACTTCTGGTGTAATTGCTGGTGCGGTTAAGGGTGAAATTGATATTAATGGACCTATTGTTGTTGACTCTACAGCCATTATTAAAGGAAATATTAAAGCAAAATCAGTTCAGATTAACAATGGAGCTGTTATCGAAGGTTTCTGTTCCTTAAGCTACTCTGAGGTTGATGTAGATAATATCTTTGAATAATACTTTAGCTGGAATTTTTGAAATGCAAAATTAGTAAGCACAGTATCAGTTACTGTGCTTACTATTAAGAAGAAATAAGTTTCAACTATAATTCTATTTAAAAGTAAAATGGAGTATTCAAAAAGACTACTCGTAGAGAGGTAACATTAACTTAGTAAATATATAAAAGCTTTATAAAACAATGATTTTTATTAGATTTAGGCTAGTAATAACTGTTGTTTTGTGGTAAATTATTTAAGAATATTCATTAGGTGTTAAGGTGTGAAACAAGCTCATCTTAACCAATTCGAATGTAAGATTTCCACATGGAGGCATAATTGAAATGAAGGCATATGAAAGAGTACTGCTTAAACTGAGTGGGGAAGCTTTGGCGGGTGACAAGAAGACCGGCTTTTGTGAAGAGACCTGCATTGGTGTAGCAAACCAGGTAAAGCAATTAGTAGAAGAAGGAATCCAGGTTAGTATAGTAATTGGCGGTGGTAATTTCTGGAGAGGAAGAACCAGCGAGACAATAGATAGAACAAAAGCTGATCAAATTGGTATGTTAGCTACTGTAATGAATTGCATCTATGTATCAGAAATATTTCGCTTTGTCGGTATACCAACACAGGTTTATACACCCTTTGCTTGTGGCAGCATGACGAAATTATTTGCAAAAGATGATGTGATTGATTGTATGAAACAAGGGGGAGTAGCCTTCCTGGCTGGTGGCACTGGACATCCATATTTTTCAACAGATACTGCGACTTCACTTCGTGCAATTGAATTAGATTGTGATATTATTTTAGCAGCTAGAGCGATTGATGGTGTTTATGACAGTGATCCAAAGAAAAACCAAGAAGCTAAAAAGTTTGATCGAATTCCTTTACAAGAGGTTCTAGATAAAAAACTAGGAATTATAGATCTTCCTGCAACAGCACTCTGCATAGAAAATAAGATGCCAATGCTTTTATTTGGATTAGCTGAAGAAGACAGTATTGTGAAAGCAGCAAAAGGAGAATCAAACGGGACACATATTACCGTTTAGAATATTCAAATATTAATGGAGGGATGAAAAATGGACGCAAAGTTAGAGCAATTTAGTAGTAAGATGGTGAAGACCATTGACAACTTAAAGGAAGAATATTCAACAATTCGCGCTGGTAGAGCAAATCCACATCTTTTAGATAAACTTAGAGTAGATTATTATGGTCAACCATCTGCAATTCAGTCTGTTGCTAATATATCTGTACCAGAACCAAGAGTAATTCAAATTCAACCTTGGGAAAGTAAGTTGATTAAGGAAATAGAAAAAGCAATTATTAATTCAGACTTGGGATTAAATCCAAGTAATGATGGTAAAGTAATTCGCCTGGTGTTTCCTGAATTAACAGAAGAACGCAGAAAAGATTTGGTTAAGGATGTAAAGAAAAAGTCTGAAAATGCTAAGGTTGCAGTTCGTAATATCAGACGTGATGCCAACGAATTGTTCAAAAAGCAGAGTAAAGCAAGTGAGATATCTGAAGATGAATTCAAAGGTTTAGAAGATAGTGTTCAGAAACTTACAGATCGTTATGTGGCTGAAATTGATAAGATAACAGAGGATAAGTCAAAAGAAATTCTTACAGTTTAGTTATTTAAATAGGGTGTGTTCAAAGGGATGCTTCATTACCTTCTTAGGAAAGGAATAGAAATACCCTTTGAAACACCCTTGTCTTGAAATGGTAAGATCAATTGTATTTTATTGATCGGATGGGAGAACCCTCATGCAGGAACAGGAACTGATGATACCAAAGCATGTAGCTATCATATTGGATGGCAACGGTAGATGGGCAAAAAAGAAGCTAATGCCCAGAAATTATGGTCATACCCAAGGAAGTAAAAATGTGGTAAAAATATGTGAGAAAGCATATAAAATGGGAGTAGAATATCTTACGGTCTACGCCTTTTCAACTGAAAACTGGAAAAGACCGAAAGAGGAAGTAGACGCATTAATGAAATTACTTCATACCTATCTGGACACCAGTATAAAGACTAGTACAAAGAATAATATGTGCATTCGAGTTCTTGGAGACAGATCAAAGCTTTCCAAAGAAATTAATGAAAGTATTGTTAATTTGGAAGAAGCGTCCAAGAATAATACAGGTTTAAAGTTCCAGGTTGCGATTAATTATGGCAGCAGGGATGAGATGTTGCGGGCAGTTAAACTTCTTGCAGCTGATGTTAAAATGAATAAAACTGACATAGATAAAATAGATGAAACAGCATTTGAACAGTACTTAGATACCAGAGAAATACCGGATCCTGATTTATTAATCCGTACCAGTGGAGAGCAACGTTTATCTAACTTTTTGTTATGGCAATTAGCTTATACGGAATTTTATTTTACAGATGTCCTTTGGCCGGATTTTGATGAAAAAGAACTTAAAAAAGCGTTTGAATATTATAGTAGTAGGACAAGAAAATACGGAGCTGTGTTGTAGTTCATCAATGGAGGGGATAATGTTTCGAACTAGATTAATCAGTGGTATTATTTTATTAGCAATCGCAATTGGAGTTTTCGTCTTAGGCGGAGATCTCGTATTTGCTACCTTATTAGTTTTATCCCTAATTGGAACAATGGA
>JAFACO010000045.1 GCA_023425485.1 Bacillota bacterium | reverse complement strand
GCATATAATTCATACTTAATTATGGATGAGAAAACCGCCTTAATTGATACGGTTGATCGTTCCATAGGCCAATTATATCTTGAAAATATTACTCATGTACTTGGTGGTCGTGACCTTGATTACCTAGTAGTAAATCATATGGAACCCGATCATTGTGCGAGCATTGAGGAAATTGCCCGTCGCTATCCTAATGTAAAACTTATTGGTAATAAGAAGACCTTTCAGTTCATGGAACAATTCTATGAAATGGATATGACTTCTAATTATCTGGAGGTTAAGGATGGTGAAGAACTTTCCCTTGGAGCTAATACCCTACGTTTTTATACTGCCCCTATGGTTCATTGGCCAGAGGTAATGGTAACTTATGAGACAACAAATGGAATCTTATTTTCTGCAGATGCCTTCGGCTCCTTTGGCGCAGGTTCCGGTAATCTTTTTGTGGATGAGATGGATGATTTTGATGTTGATGAAGCAAGACGCTATTATTCCAATATCGTTGGACGTTACGGACCACAGGTTCAGGCTTTAATTAAGAAGTTATCTGGATTGGAAATCAAAATGATTTGTTCCCTCCATGGTTTAATCTGGCGAAATGAAAAAATTGCTTATATATTAGATTTATATGATAAGTGGAGTCGTTATGAACCAGAGAAAAAAGGTGTAGTACTCGTATATGCTTCCATGTATGGCAATACAGAAAATGTTGTTCAAGTCTTAGGAAATAAATTAGCACAACGCGGTGTTCGTGATATGCATATGTATGATGTTTCAAAAACTCATGCTTCCTATATCATTTCTGATTTATGGAAGTATAGTCATGCCGTGATTGCGTCCCCTACCTATAATATGCATCTTTATTTTGGAATGGATGCATTATTAAAGGATGTTGCTGTCCTAGGATTAAAAAATCGTAAGGTATCCCTAATAGGAAATCATTCCTGGGCAAGTGCTGCAATGAAATCCATGAAAGAACAACTTGAGTCAATGACTAATATGGAATTAATTGGCGAGCCAATGGATGTTCGTTCCTCTTTGAAGTCTCAACAGGAACAATTGCTTGACAACCTAGCTGATGCTATTTATGCATCTGTAACGGAATCATAGTTTCAAATTATATCAGAGTCTTGTAAGTATATTTCCCTTACAAGACTCTCTTTTTATCTCATATAATAATAAATATATTTACCTTTGCTGCATTATAAGGTAAAATTAACCATAAAACATTATTTGTAACATCATTTAGAAATTAACTATACATTAAGAGAGGTTATTATAATGAGATTAATTACCGAAGCACTTCAAAATCAATTTGATTCCACATTTCATATGGCTCGTGTTCTTGTAACAGTTTGTGCACCAGAGGTCTGGTCTAAATCGTACCGTGGAGTACCATTTTGGCAACAAGTCTTCCATTATATTAAATTTAGTGATTTTTGGCTGCGCGAAAAATATGATGGAAGTGATTGGCGCTCCATGATTTTTGATGAAGCATATACCACGGATTTAGATTTAGACAACTATGATGGTTTATTCATTTCTCAAGAAGACATGCTGAACTATATTGATGCAATTCAGGAGAAAACCCAGCGTATTTTTAATAATCTTGATGATAGTATGCTAGGTAATCCCGTCTATGGAAATGATCCACACTACTCCTATACCGACGTAATCGTAGGTCAAATTAGACATATCATGTATAACATTGGTTATCTTAACGGCATCCTTAGGGAGCAATGTTTACCAGAATCCGATTGGTATTCCTATAATGAATCAGAAGGTGCATAGGCATTTCTACTAATAATTAACGTTTATTTATCTTCTCTTTTTTCTTCTTTGGTGCATAATCTCTCATCTCTGGAATAGCACCTCCTGCAATAGCCCATAGATATAAGCTTGCTAGGGTTCCATAAGGCGAATATCGCTTTTTGTATTTTGCAAACTTAACTTTGTCAATGCTTTTATGATGATATAACATACGCATTCCACGATGAATTGCCAGATCACCAAAACTTAATACATCGGGTCGCTGCATACAGAAGGTCAAAAGCATTTCAGCTGTCCAAACTCCAATCCCTTTTAGAGCTGAGAGCTTTTGTATTACCTCTGTATCAGACAATGTTTCTAACTCCTTTATATCAAATTCATTATTTCTAACCTTCTCTGCAAAATCCTTAATATACTCGGCTTTCTTAAACGTCATACCAAGTTTCTGCAACTCATTTAATTCAAGTGAATATATTGTTTCAGCATTAATCTTAACGACTCTATCTGTGAGTCTCTGCCATATAGTTGCTTGTGCTCGAACTGATATTTGCTGCCCAATAATATGATGTATAATAGACGAAAACAGATCGCATTCAACTTCACGGTTAATAGGTCCAATATGATCTATTGCTGCTCCAAGCAGCTTATCACGCTTTTTTAAGTATTCTATTTCCTTGTCACTGTATTCAAAGTACATAAATTTTAACTCCTTACGTCTTTAATGTTCTAAATAAGCATACCCCATTGGCATTTTTTCATATCAATACACCCATTTTCTAAAAAAGATACACCTTCCTTCTCAAGCATGGCACGCTGAATCTTTTCTCCTCCGAAGACATGCTCTGGAGCTAGTTTACCGGATTTATTAACTACCCTATGACAAGGTAGATTCATATCCTCCGGAACTCTACTCATTATATATGCAGTCACTCGTGCCCCACGCGGTCTTCCTGCCATCCAGGCAATCTGACCGTACGTAGCAACAAATCCTACTGGGATATCTGCTACGATTTCATAAACCTTTTGATATAAGTTTGAATTATCCATTTTTGTCCTATATCCCTCTTTGTTATTTCTCAATAAAATTATACCTTAATTTAATTCTTGTCTATATTCGGTTATAGTTGTGAAACCTTGTTCATTTTCTTGGTACTATAGTCAGAATTCACACGCAAGATTGCGATACTTCATTCTGCTTTTATTATAGCATAACTAGAATATTTTGTGGAACTCATTCACTTTCTCTAACCTTAGAAAAAATTTAAACTTATAGAATATTATAGAAAAAGCTTGACATTAAATGATAATGATTATAATATTCATTTAGTAAGTTAGTCGAGACTAACTTTAAAGTACATAATTTATTAAGGAACAAGAAGAAAGGGACATATTATGAAATCAAAGAGCTTACAAGTAATACTTGCAACTATGGTTGCAGCATCACTTATTTTATCAGGTTGTTCAAAATCAACCCCATCTGATACCAATAAAACCGAACCTACACCTGTAGAATCAGAAACTTCTGTAACAGAAGCTCCTACTCCTACGGTTGCTACAGAAGATACAGCAGCAGAAACTGTTTATCCTATTACTATTAAACATGCATATGGTGAAACAATCATTGAAAGTAAACCAGAACGTGTTGCAACCATCTCCTGGGGTAATCAAGACCTTCCTTTAGCATTGGGTGTTGTTCCTGTAGGTGTATCTAAGGCAAACTATGGCGTAACTGATGATAGTGGTCTTTTACCTTGGACCTTAGCTAAATACAAGGAATTAGGTGTTACTGATCCTGTCCTCTTTGATGATGTTGCTGGTTTAGATTTCGAAGCAATCAGTGATGTTCAGCCTGATGTAATTCTTGCTGCTTATTCCGGTATTACACAGGAAGAATATGATTTATTAAGCCAAATAGCACCAGTTGTAGCTTATCCAACCGTTGCTTGGCAGACCTTATGGCGGGAACAGATTACAATGGATGCAACTGGTATGGGTATGCAGGCTGAAGGTGAGGAACTTGTTAGTGACTTAGAAGCATTAATTGCAGAAAAAACTGCAGAGTATCCTCAAATTGCTGGTAAGAAAGCAGCCTTCTTCTATTTCACTGCTACTGATTTAAGCAAATTCTATGTGTATATGCCAAGTGATCCACGTGCCGCTTACTTAACAGATTTAGGCATGGGCTTCCCTGACAGTGTAACAACTTTAGCAGGTGAAAATGCTAGCTTTGCCTTAGAGCTTAGTGCAGAAAATGCAGATTTACTTTCTGACGTAGACATTATTATAACTTACGGTACTCCTGATTTACTTAGTGCATTACAGGCTGACGCTCTTCTTGGAACTATTCCTGCAGTTCAGAGAGGTTCTGTAGTTGTTATTGAAGATGGTTCCAATTTATCAGCTTCCTGTACACCTAGTGCACTATCCATTCCTGCAACTATTGATGAATATCTTGGAATAATTGGAGAGGCAGCTGATAAAGTACAATGAAGCAATCAAAAATAATCATCTTACTGTTTTGTAGTTTGGTTATTCTATTGATGTGTATTTTAGCTTCTTTAGCCTTTGGAGCACGATTTGTTAATTTTCATGAAGTAATTGACACTTTAATTCATTCTAAAAAAGATACTTTAAATGAATTAGTAGTTCATGAACGGATCCCAAGAACTGTCTTCGGCCTTATGGCAGGGGCAGCGCTTGGGGTTTCCGGCGCTCTAATGCAAGCGATTACCCGTAATCCAATTGCTGACCCAAGTATTCTAGGTGTCAACACTGGTG
>JAFACO010000036.1 GCA_023425485.1 Bacillota bacterium | reverse complement strand
GTCTTGGTGAAATGGATGCAAACCAGTTATGGGAGACTACATTAAACCCGGAAACAGAGTACTTGCCAGAGTCACAATTAATGATACCGTGGAAGCAGATGAAATTACTTCCACACTAATGAGCAGTAACGTCCCACCCAGAAGAAGCTTTATTATGGAAGAAGCACGTTATGCAAAGTTAGATATATAGGTAATTGGGGCAGCTCCCATCTTAGATTTCATTATTATTTACACCACTGAAATATCAACTATCCTATCATACAGATATCTTTACCGATTTTATAATTCATCAATTTCGTTTAAAATAACCTGATTTTCAAGGAGGCTTTATGACTAATAATACAGAAAATATCATTCAACTGGATTTTTCGGAAGAAATGAAAAATTCCTATCGGGATTATGCCATGAGTGTAATCATTGCAAGAGCTCTTCCCGATGTGCGGGATGGCTTAAAACCGGTGCAGCGGCGTATACTCTACTCCATGAGCGAGTTAGGTTTAGATCCAAAAAAACCTCATAGAAAGAGCGCCCGTATTGTTGGTGATACCATGGGTAAATATCATCCTCATGGAGATAGCTCTATTTATGATGCTTTGGTAAAATTGGCTCAGGATTTCTCTACTAGATATCCTTTAATTGATGGACATGGAAACTTCGGCTCAGTGGATGGTGATAGCGCAGCTGCGATGAGATATACCGAGGCTCGTTTAAGCAAGATATCCATGGAAATGTTATCTGACATCAATAAAGATACAGTTGACTTTTCTCCTAACTTTGATGAAACAGAAAAAGAACCCGATGTATTACCATCCAGATATCCAAATCTTTTGGTAAACGGTACTTCAGGTATTGCCGTAGGTATGGCAACCAATATTCCTCCTCACAATTTACGTGAGATTATTGATGGTGTCTTAAAAATTATCAATAATTACATTGAAGAGAATAGAGTAACGGAAATAGATGAATTATTAAAGATTATCAAAGGACCTGACTTCCCAACTGGTGCTGAGATTCTCGGAACAGCCGGAATTGAAGAAGCATATAGAACAGGACGTGGTAAGGTTAGAGTACGTGCTGTTACGGATATCGAGGCTATGCCAAATGGAAAGAATCGAATTATTGTAACTGAATTACCTTACATGGTTAACAAGGCACGTTTAATTGAAAAAATTGCTGAGCTTGTAAAAGATAAAAAAATTGATGGTATTACAGAACTTCGAGATGAATCCGATCGTACCGGTATGAGAATTGTTATCGAGTTACGTAGAGATGTAAATGCGAATGTTATGCTAAATCATTTATACAAGCATACACAGATGCAGGATACTTTTGGCGTAATTATGTTAGCGTTAGTTAACAATGAACCACGTGTCTTAAATCTATATCAAATGCTGGACTATTACTTGCAACACCAGAAAGAGGTAGTAACCAGAAGAACAAAATATGATTTAAATAAAGCAGAAGAACGAGCTCATATTTTACAGGGCTTATTAATAGCACTTGATAATATTGATGAAGTTATTTCAATCATTCGTTCATCACAAAATGGGCCTATTGCAAAAGAACGATTAATTGAGCGGTTTGCACTTTCCGATGTACAGGCACAGGCAATCATTGATATGAGACTTCGTGCTTTAACAGGTCTCGAAAGAGAGAGACTTGAGAACGAATATGCTGAGCTTATGGCAAAGATTGCTGAATATAAGGCAATTTTAGCTGATGAGAAGTTGTTACTTGGCGTAATCAAAGATGAAATTACAATAATTAGAGATAAGTTTGGTGATGAAAGAAGAACATCCATCGGATTTGATGAGTTTGATATTTCCATGGAGGATTTAATTCCAAACGAAAGTACAGTTATAGCAATGACTAGATTAGGATATATCAAGCGTATGACTATTGATAATTTCAAGAGCCAACATCGTGGTGGTAAGGGAATTAAGGGAATGCATACAATTGATGAAGATTTTATTGAAGATCTCCTAATGACCACCAACCATCACTATATCATGTTCTTTACAAATAAGGGTAGAGTGTACCGTCTAAAGGCTTATGAAATTCCTGAGTCTGGAAGAACTGCGAGAGGAACGGCTATTGTAAATCTTCTTCAGTTACTACCGGAAGAAAGAATTACAGCAATTATTCCGTTGAAAGAATACCAGGAAAATAGATTTTTATTTATGGCAACCAAGAATGGTATTGTAAAGAAAACTCCAATTAAAGAATATGAAAATATTAGAAAATCCGGTCTTCAGGCGATTAGCCTAAGAGAAGATGATGAGTTAATTGAAGTTAAATCAACGAACCATCTGAAAGATATTATACTTGTAACAAAGAATGGTATCTGTATTCGTTTCAATGAACGTGATGTTAGACCTACGGGAAGAACCTCCATGGGTGTAATAGGTATGACCTTAACTGGAGATGATGAAATCGTTGGCATGCAGCTGAATACTCAGGGAGAATATTTATTATTTGTATCTGAACATGGTATGGGTAAACGAACCCTAATGGATGAATTCACAGTTCAACGTCGAGGCGGTAAAGGTGTAAAATGCTATAAAATCACAGAAAAAACTGGTGATGTGGTAGGTGTAAAGGCAGTAAATGAAGAGAATGAAGTCATTCTTATCACTACCGAAGGTATTGTTATTCGTTTAATGGTAAATGATATTTCCCTTCTTGGACGTATTACTTCAGGTGTCAAGTTAATATCTATAGATTCAGATACGGATATTACAGTAGCTAGATTAGCTAAGGTAAGAGAAAGTAACACAATAACTTCAGATGATGATGTAATTAAAAATCTTGAAAAAGAGCTGAATGAAGAATCTATTGAAGTCGATATGGAAGAATTTGAACAAGATTCTGAGTATGAACCAGTTGACCTGCCTGAGGATCATTCCTTAGAAAATTTATTAAATAAGATTGAAGAAGATACGTTAGAGGAAGAGGATAAAGAATAAGAATTTATTTTGCTTATTTGTTATTTCGGCTTAAAACCGAATATTATTTAACCGAATAGTATTAATGATTTAATTTCTTTAGTAAATTTCAAATAGGAGTAATATGCGAAATATACACACAGACATTATTATAAAAAATATAAAAGAAATGTGCATCGAAGCCAACTATAAGTTGGCTTCTGATGTAGATAAGAGAGTTAGAGGAGCTTCTTCAAGAGAAGAATCCGCTCTAGGTAAACAAATACTAGAACAATTAAATGAAAATTTAGATATAGCAGCGGTCGATAGTATTCCTATTTGTCAGGATACAGGTATGACGGTTGTTTTTATTGAAATAGGACAAGAAGTTCATATTGATGGTCTGGCTTTAGAAGAAGCAGTTAATGAAGGAATTCGACAAGGCTATGAGGAAGGATATTTAAGAAAGTCTGTTGTTTCAGATCCTTTAATTAGAATTAATTCAAAAGATAATACGCCAGGAATTATACATTATCAGATTGTAACCGGGGACAAACTTAAGATGACAGTTGCACCTAAGGGTTTCGGGAGCGAGAACATGAGCCGTGTCTATATGCTGAAACCCTCAGATGGGGAAGAAGGGGTAATACAGGCTGTTCTTGAAACGGTCAAGTTAGCCGGCCCAAATGCATGCCCTCCAATTGTCGTTGGGGTGGGTATTGGTGGTGATTTTGAAAAATGTACAATCCTATCAAAAAAAGCTCTAATTAGAAGTATGGACGAACCTTCGAAATTGGAGCATATAAAAAGACTGGAAGAAGAAATATTAACTCAGATTAACAATCTCGGTATAGGACCCGGTGGATTTGGTGGAAGGATTACTGCACTTGGAGTTAACATAGAAACCTATCCAACGCATATTGCGGGACTTCCGGTTGCAATTAACATATGTTGTCACGTTAACCGTCATGTAACTAGAGCTTTATAGATAATGTTATTTTTATTATAACAAATATACCAGCTTATAAATCCATTATTATTTGGGAAGAATATAGGTGTTTATAAAATTATATTATCCTAATAATAATTTACAAAAGTAAAAACGAAGAGGATTTCACATGGATAAGTTTATCAAGACCCCGCTTACCAATGAAATAGTTCAAAGCTTGCAAGCAGGGGATTATGTATATATAACAGGTATTATTTACACAGCCAGGGATGCCGCACACAAAAGAATGTATGAATCGTTAAAAGAAGGCGAAGCTTTACCCTTTGATATTGAAAATAATATTGTTTATTATCTGGGACCGACTCCAGAAAGAGAAGGACAGGTGATTGGATCGGCTGGCCCTACAACCAGTAGCAGAATGGATAAATATACTCCAGTTCTTTTAGAAAAAGGGATGAAGGGTATGATAGGCAAGGGAAAAAGAAGTAACGAAGTTATTATTTCAATTCAAAAAAATAATGCAGTCTATTTTGCGGCAGTTGGTGGTGCTGGGGCGCTGTTATCAAAAAAAATAAAATCCTCTAGAATAATTGCATATGATGACCTTGGAACGGAAGCAATAAGAGAACTTTACGTTGAGGATTTTCCTGTAATTGTAGTAATAGATACAAAGGGAAATAATTTATATGAAATAGTTATGAAAAAGAATTGACAAAAGAGAAGTCCTTTGCTATACTTGATTTTGCCTTTGTAAAAAGGCAAGCAAATTGAATGAAAATAATATAAGTTCAGTTTCTTGGAGAAATACTCAAGAGGCCGAAGAGGCGCCCCTGCTAAGGGTGTAGGTCGGGTGACCGGCGCGAGGGTTCAAATCCCTCTTTCTCCGTTTAAATAAATCCGAACATAATTCTTTTAAAGGATATGTTCGGATTTATTTTTGTATAAATTTATAGGAAGAGGTTACTAAAAATATAAGGGTAATGGGTTTAATAGTAAAAAATTATAAAATATTATCTGTGTTGCCACTGATGGGAAGCGGAATTGAGAAAAATAATATCATTGTTGGTTTTGGAGATATAGATGATACGGGGTATTTTGATCATTTATTTACTCATAAGGACGGACTTAGTTTCTAATTAAGGAGTCTGTTAGTATAGAAAATCTGATACCTGTAAATTTCCTTAGTATAATATTGTACAAAATATTATTAAGAATAAACAGGGATATATTGAAAATGGTATGATACAATTATTTGTAAATAGTAGGGTTAAAAAATGTAAATCAAGGTCAGATATTTTAAGGTAAATCGGTTTTATAGGAGCGGAGGTCAAAATGAAAAATATCACTTCATGGGAGTTAATAAAAAACATTTCAATTGGTTGGAATTTAGGAAATACGATGGATGCAACTGGTACAAATAATATAATGGCGGAGACCTCTTGGGGAAACCCAAAGACCACCAAGGAATTAATATCGACTATTAATAAATCTGGGTTTAATATACTTAGACTTCCAACTTCCTGGGGAACTCATTTGGGTTTAGCACCAGACTATAAAATTGATGATAAATGGATTGGACGTGTACAGGAAATAGTAGATTATGCAATTCAAAATGAAATGTTTGTTATACTCAATACACATCATGAGGATTGGTACTTCCCCTATTATAAAAATGCGGATACAGCAAAGGACATATTATACAAGGTATGGGCACAGATTGCTGAGCGGTTTAAAGACTACAATGAATATTTGATTTTTGAGGGGCTTAATGAACCGAGGCAGGTTGGAACAGCGGCGGAATGGAATGGAGGTAATGAAGAGGGCTGGGAAGTTGTTAATCAGCTCAATGACATATTTGTTAAAACCATAAGAAATTCAGGAGGAAATAATCCAGTTAGGCATCTTATGATAACTCCTTATGCTGCAACAACAAACATGAATGCCTGGAATACTTTTATAGTTCCAAAAGATGATAAAGTCATAATCTCTATTCATGCTTACATTCCAGAAGATTTTGCTCTAAAGAAAGATGGAACAGCTGAGTGGTCAGCAATAAATCAAAGTGATACCATTGTAATTGATAATTTAATAGATAATATAAGCGATAAATTTATCAGTAAAGGGATACCAGTTATTATTGGAGAGTTCGGTACAGTAAATAAAAATAATATAAAGGCAAGATCAGAATGGTCAGAGTATTATGTATCTAAGGCAACAGAAAAGAAGATACCCTGTATATGGTGGGACAATGGAAAATTTGAAGGAAGTGGTGAACTCTTTGGATTAATTGATAGAACAACATATCAATGGAAAAATCCTGAAATAGTAAATGCATTAATGAAGGGGCTAAATAACAGATTGGAAATGAATTAAAATAATAGAAATAATGTTTTTCAATTATCTTAATAAGTTACAGAGGATATATTAAGAATGATATAAAAATATTCCTTTTATATCATTGTGTCATTAAATATATGTATTACAAAATGAGAGTTTCGACTATGTCGATATTGCGTATAGAGTGTCCATTTTATGGTCATTCTATTGTTTAAGCAATTAAAATAGTGCTTTATAAAATCAATTCATTGTCTAATTTAAATATATTGTTTTGAAAAATAGAAAAATTTCTTTTAAAAAGTGGTTGACAAAGATTTAGGCATGTGTTAAGATTGTTTCTGCTGACGCGTTAAAGAAATAAACGACAGCAACATGAACCTTGATAATTGAACAGTGAAACAACCCTGAAAATTCTAAAAAACTTGAGTCTTCACATGAGACTCAAAAGTATCCTAACGGATACTACAATAGATTTTTCATTAAGATATGTCAGTGATGA